>DATIHV010000192.1:0-4255 GCA_035480295.1 Gammaproteobacteria bacterium | reverse complement strand
ATAATAATAGAAATCAAAATCACAACTGTACCAACACACAAATTAGTAATCTCATAGCTTCCAAAAGACAGAACAAGCGCGTGTTGACCCGGAGGAGCATCTATAGTGAGTATAAGGCTTAATAAAGGTTGAGAAATAATATATGCAATTGCTTGAAGTATTAAGGTGTAACCAATTTTTCTAATTAATTTTATATTTTCGCGTGCAAAAATAATATTTTTTGAATAGAGGTTAAATAATTGCACTAGATAATAGAAACCTAAAGTCAGAACTAACGCTGGTATCATTTGCACTAAGCAAGCGCTAATTTTTATGCCGGCATCTAATGCATCGAAATCTACTTGGATTGGTAATCTTGAAAATGCGGTATAACCAAATGGAATGTTAAGCATGCCCGACCACATTAAAATTACCATTGTTGGATACAAGATCATTAGAACTTTAAATAGAAGTGCAAGTTTACTACTTAGTTTGCTTATATTGCTCATTTCAATATCCTTGTTTAAAAAAAATGAAGATAAAAAATATTACAATATCAATTTATCGTTTGTCAATAATTTTTTATCGATTTACTTCGCGAGGAATATTTATTAAAGTTAGTTAAACATCTCAAGGGGCTGTGCCAACATACATCTGGCAACTATACAACTCGAAATCGATGACGTGACGATTTGCAGATAGACACCATTTGTGCAGCGTATTGCTGCACAAATGTGCACTCCATACGTCAAACTGTATCCATCCGGACAGTACTCTTTGTTGCTACAACTGGCTTGCTAGCCTGCCATTCTTGCATAACTTTAGTAAAAGATTGTTTCACTTCCGATCTTAAGTTTTCCAATTCTAACTTCGATAACAAACGATCCAGCTCTGCTTTACCTTCAGGAATTGCACATACCTTGCCAGAAGCTGGATCAAGTCGCGCGATTTCAACTGGAGGTTTACCAGCAAAGAACTCTTCTGGTTGTACATATACGGATAAAACATCAAATCTGTTATTAATCTCGTACGTACGGTCAGCAATTTTCTCAAACGACAATGTGCCTTTATCCGCAGTATCTTTCGGAGTCGCTAATGCAAAGCCATCATATTTATTTTGTCTTGCTATTAGTCCACCAATTCTTGAATCTTTATCAGCTAAAAATACTTTACCATGAACTTTGTAACCTTGCGCTTTTATTGCGTCTAACAACTGCCCAGCAATTGGATTGGTCATGGTGCAGTCATGTATCACATTGAGCCTTTCTATCAAGGCCATAACAAGCATTAAATTAGTTGCGCCATTGCTAAAATCACGTGCATCTGAATAGGCTTTGATCAATGCTTCTGTTCTAGCCTGGCCTTCTGGCAATGCACAAGCAGCACGGTACGTTTGCATTTGCGTCATTACCACTAAATCAGGACCAACAATCACTTGATTATGCGGAAACTTATTTTTCATAACATCGATTTCAAAATCGCGTTCTAAATGGAATGGCTCGCCTGCGCCTGGTGCTCCAGGATAAACTGTATAGACAGGGTCAGCTTGTTTTGCTGCAGTAGTGAACTGTTGTGCAATTAAGAATTTTAACACTTCAAAATTATTGGCCTTAACTTCCTCTGAATATCCAATATCCTTTTCCGGAGAATAAACCTTGCCTAAGAAAAACGGATCGAGAGTTAAAAAAGCTGCTTTAGCAAAGCTTAAACTCTTTTCTATGTAATCTGGGCTTTTGCCTAATTTTTGCAGCAATTCTGCTGTATATGCATATTCTGGATATTTTTGTTTTATGGTTTCTATAGTCACGGGGTTTAAAGATGCAGTAAAAAACATGTTGTTTTCCTTATTTGACGATAGTTCTGTCGCGGGTGAAAAGTTATATTTTATGATGGCTAGACCAAAGGCAATGAAAAGTGTAATTACACTCAATGTTCTTATTTTTAAACGCACAACATCCTCTCTAGGTACCTTATAATGTGGTTAACAGTATATAAAACCCAGCAGGTTTTCAACTGTCTACTGCTTCTTTACTTGCTCAATACGTAGCTACAGCAAGGGGTGCTGGTCATAGCGGTCCGACACACCAACAATTATATATGCGTGCATAGCCACATTCAAAATCATACACTATAATTAAACCAATAGGACAAGAGGGTACTCATGTGAGTAAGAGTTTAAAAGGTGCGCGTGGTTTCTCATTAATAGAATTAATGGTGGTTATTGTCATCGCCGCAGTTTTGTCGGCTTTAGCAATCCCGTCATATCAAAGCTATATCGGTAAAGCGCGTGCTGCGGAAATCACATCCATGATTGGCCCTCAACTTGAGGCTTGGTCCGTCTACAACCAGACGGGTACGGCTCTACCTGCTACTCTTTCTGGCGCCAACTCGCCTAGCCCATATATTACTTCTATAACCTTTAGCGCCACTGCGTCCTCAGCTGTAGTAGTTGTGCTTAGTTCCGCTGCTAGTGCAGTAAACGCCAATATCGCTGGCGCCACCCTAACTTTCGCAGCCACCGTAGGCACAGGTTCTACTACTTGGGCATGTACTGCTGCAGGCCAGGCTTCTCCAGCTTTAACATACCCATCTCCAGGCCCATTACAAATAGCAGGCACAGCTTGCTAGACTTCGTGTAATAACTATAATTCAGGAATGAAAGAAAAAGGTTTTTCCCTTATTGAGTTGATAATTGTCATCGTCATAATAGGCATGTTGTCAGTTATTGCTATTCCCGCTTATCAACGCAATAGTACAAAAAACAAAATTGGCGCGGTTTATGATTGGGCCACAAGCTATCAAAACGAAATAAAAATGTATGTTGAACAAAATAATACATGGCCCAATGCCGCAGCATTGGGTATGTCAAATCCAATAACTGTCCCAGGCCTTTCCATGCTCAATCTGCAGATATTAAATCAGCAAGGAGGCACTAATTGTGGCAGCACTGGCATAACTAATGTTGTAGCGATAATTAGAGGGGGCGGAGTTGACGTAAACCAAACATTTAATGCCTCTACTTCAAATTACAGCGTTGGTACAAATTGGGCTCAGCTGCAAGTCGGTTTTTATTATCAGAAAAAAGTGTGGAAAGTTGTTTGCGGCATATCTGGATCTAACAACGTAGCTGCTGATACAGAAAATTTTCCAAAAGGGTGCCAACAAGCATGGACGGCACCTACATGCATTTAAGCTTTTAGTTGTTCGTTAAATTGCACATAGCAAAACTTTTGTAGAACTTTCACACCCGATATATAGAACATACTGACAGCTGCTACAGCAGATTTCCGTCAAATTAACAACGTTAATTTTCTACTGCTAGCTAAAATAAGCTTCTAACCATGAATTAGGGGCTGCTCATGAATACTTCCTCTCCAAATGCAGAGCGTACAAGTAGCACTGTTGCAAATGCTAACATGCCACTCTTCCTGTTTGCGGGGCAATCTAACATGCAAGGCAATGTTGATCCTGTGCTTTTTAAACAATTGGTGAACATACTTGTATCACATGAAACAGATCCAACCAAAATTAAGCAACTACAAAAAGCTCTTAATAGCTGGTATCTGAACTACCAGGGTGGTTATGCGCGCTACGCTTACAATCCGCAAGTATCTGCAATGGAATCGCGCAATTTAGTTGCAATGCGCAACAACGGCTTGATTAACGCTAAATTTCCGCAGCCACCAATAAATAATTTGGCATATTGCACTGATACAACTGATCCCGCTGTACCGCTTGCTGCAACTTGTGGCAATCCGTTTGGACCAGAATTGCTGTTTAGTCGAGCTTTAGCAAAAAACAGCGTAAATCCTTTTACAATTGTAAAAGTGGTAGAGGGCGGCACAAGCTTAGCTGTTGATTGGATTAGTCCAAGTGCATCAAATGGTCATCCAGGCCCAATGTATCAACAATTGGCGGCACGCATAGCAAGCCTACGTAATGATCCGCAAAGCATTCACCAAAATTGCGACAACAGCAATGCATGTGCATTTAAAGCATTTGTTTGGTTTCAAGGTGAAAATGATTGCTTTAACGAAAGTGATGCAACTTCATACGCGAGCAATTTAAAACATTTCATTAGCGATGTGCGCGGTATGCTTGGTGATCCAAATTTTCCCGTAGTTATTGTGCAAATTGGATATTGGCCAACCACATTGCCATACGGAGCACCAGTCATACAAGCGCAAGCTGATTTCGTAAAAAATACGCCAAACACAACACTCGTTACTACGGCGGATTTATCCCAGTATTATCATTTCGATCCAGCAGCGCAATT
>DATIHV010000191.1:0-4035 GCA_035480295.1 Gammaproteobacteria bacterium | reverse complement strand
TTTAACATTTTCTACTTTACTACCCATAACTGCATAGTGCAGCGGTGTTCTTCCGGAATGTTCATGTGCGTTGAATACATCATTATTAGGTGCTGCTGTTAACCTATGCGTTATTCGGTTACCACTCGTGCCAGCCTGTTGATTATCAACCGGTTGAATTTGTATGTATTGGAGCTCAGCAGGTTTGAAGTACAATTTATCTTTAGCATTAGGATCTGCTTTGCGGCTTATTAGGACCTGTACTGCGCGCGCAGAACCAAATTGTGCAGCAAAATGGAGCAGCGATCTACCAGAATGTTTGCACTGTGGATCAGGAATTTCCATATTAACATTTGCGCCTGCTGCAAATAAGGCGCTTAATGTTTCCCTGCCATCGACATGTGCAGCATAATAGAGCGGTGGTAAACCGTATGCATCTGTAGCATTAACGTCTGCGCCTTTGGCAAATAATGCCTGAACCGCCATGATATTTCCACTACTCACAGCGTAATGCAGAGGTGTTCTGCCTAATGCATCTCGTGCATCTGGGTTTATTAAATTTAATATGTCGTTAAATGAGTCGGCATTGTAAACATATTGGGCGGCAAAATGTAGCATTGTAGCCTTAGGTGGATTGCCTAAATCGCCTTGTTGTTTATACCAATCCCGCGGGGATTTGCCATTTGTCAATGGTCCTGCACAAATTTGTGTTAGGTACTTATAAGCGCTGTGCTGCTCGACCAATCCATCCGGCTTTTTATTGTACAACGTTTCCATGATTAGTTCTTTATCCGGTGTATCATTGCTTTCTGCTACGTCGAATGCCTCTGCAATCCTTGTTGCGCCTTTTTCAAGTAAGTGATTTACCATTTCGACGGTTCCGGTTTGAGTCGCATATTCTAATGGACTTCTATGCATTAAATCTCTAGGACTGTCAACAGAATCTCGCGCTCCAGACAATAAGTTTAGCGCTGCTACAATACATTTAGCTGCAATAAAATGTATAAGCTTAGCACCATTGTTAAAAAACATTACAGCGTTTTCTTGCATTGGCTGTACGAGATTGTTCTTTAAAATAGCATAAGCTAACTTGTCCACATTCATGTCATAAGCACCAAAGTAGCGCGTGCGATCCATTGTTTGTTGAAGCTCGTCTAATATCGTGCGTTCTTCGTCATTCCTTTTGCTAAGATCAGTGCCTGCGTTTACAAGTAACTTAGCATTCTCTACACTTTCGGGCGTTAGCTGTCTATGTGCTTCGTACCCAGATTGTGATTTAAGTAGCAAGTGTAAAGGCGTGTTTCCTCCCGGAATACCTGTGCCTGTAGCATTTATATTAGTAATAAGATTTGGATTGGCGCCTTTTGCTAATAGTAAACTCGTTAGTGCTGGTGGCAATGCTCTATTTTTGCAAGCCACATGCAACGGCGTTTCACCATAAATGTTTTGTAGGTTAATATCCGCATTTGGCATTTCAAGTAAAATAGTGGCTAGTTCTTGCGCATTTGGTTTAATCATTGCTAAGTGTAATGGTGTATTACCTTGACGATTGGCAATTATCCGAGCACCATTATTCTTTAACACTGTTGCCATTTCTTTGGATTGAGCGTTATGCAAGAAGGTATCGCCAGTTTGCGTATCGGCTGCATTTGGATCTGCGCCAGTGAAAAGCGCGGCTTTTGCCACCTTTGGGTAATCTTTGCGGACGGCATATGCTAACAAGTTATACCGTGGCGCATTTAAACTGCTTAGAATATTATACGCACCCGCTATAAAGCTGCCCATGAAGTTATACGTGGCCTGAAGTGCCAGGAACGTCACGTAAAATGGTGCAAGAACCAAGGCGGTTACACCGTCAAACACATCTTTTAATGTCATTTTTTACACCTTACATCTGTGAATGATTTCATATTATGGCCTTAATATATGCTTTGCAATGCATTTTTTATCTGCAATTAAAATTTAGATGATTCAGTCAACCTAACGCCCCGTACTTTTTTAGTTTGTAAACTAATACGTCGGTGGCCAAAATTTTTGCACAGCCTGTTCTATTTTCAATCCCAATTTAGTACACTGTGCGACGGAGAGATGGCAGAGCGGTTTAATGCGGCGGTCTTGAAAACCGTTGATGGAGCGATCCATCCCAGGGTTCGAATCCCTGTCTCTCCGCCAAAAATAAAATTACCCCTCTGGGGTATTTTTATTTTTGGTTGAGACAGAAATATTAGAACTATAATAGAGGGTTCGACAAATTTGCAGGATTGCAAATTTGGACCGGCGCAGCCGGCCGCGCAGCGGCGAGGGGCAGGGATGCCCCGAGTCAATCCCTGTCTCTCCGCCAAAATTAAAATTACACTAGCTTAACGAAGCACCTTAATGTACTTACAGTGCTGTTAGGTATTGCAACTTATAGATGATGCGTACAGGCTAAGAGTAGGTGATTACCGAATTCTGTACGTAATATTAAATGAATCAAAAGAAATTGAGATTATTGCTATAGGGCATAGACAAGGAATGTATCAATGAAAATTCATCCACAAACAATTTATAAAGATGATAGGCCTGAGTTCATTGTACTTCCTATAAAGGAATACGACCGCCTGCTAAAAACAATCGAAGATTACCAAGACATTCAAGAAGTGCGACGCCATATAGAAAACCCTGGTGAAAAATTTCCCGTGGAAGTTGCTGAAGCACTTGCTGATGGCATAAATCCAATCAAGGTTTTTCGTGAATACCGAGGCATAACACAAATGGAATTAGCTGCGAAGGTAAAGGTTTCCAAGCAATACATTTCACAATTGGAAAATTCAGAGCGCGCTGGCAGCACAAAAGTCCTAAAAGCGATCGCTGAAGCATTGTATTTGAATCTGGACGATTTGACTTAAATAACTTCCACTACTTGACTTGCCTAATTTAATTACTTACAGTAGGTTTCAGTCTGAACGTACGGGTCATTTAATGCGCAAAATTCAAAACGTTTTAATATTTTTACTCATTTCCGTTAGCTTACCCGCATATGCAAGTGACATAGTTGTCACTTACTTGGATGGGGTATGCAAGGCAAGCGTAGCTGGCAAACAATACACATGTAGTATGGGTAGATCTGGTCTATCAGCGAACAAAGTTGAAGGCGATGGCACTACCCCGATCGGAAAATTCCCTTTACGTGAATTGCTATATCGTCCGGACAGAATTACCAAGAAAGAATTAAAAGGCACGTCTTTACCAATGCACACTATAACCAAAGATTCCGGTTGGTGTGATGATCCGAGTAGTCCAGACTATAATAAATTGGTCAACTTAAAAACGTTTAACCCTAAAATAAATCATGAAAACCTATATCGAACTGACGATGCCTATGATTTGATTTTAGTTGTCGGTTATAACGATAATCCAGCAATCCCAAAAAAAGGCAGTGCCGTATTTGTGCGCATATCGGATCCAAAATATACGGGAACACCAGGGGGAATTGGCTTTAGCAAACAAGATTTGCTGGAAATTATAAAACATGTAGATCGTAAATCTCACATTGAAATAAAACAGTAATATCAATCCTTTAACATAGTATAAGCGCACATGACCGTCAGCTAAAAACTAACGGTCGCCGTGCATGGTCCCTGATTATCTCTTCTTCCTTTGTAACGCTACGTACTTTTCGCCTCTGCCAACAACGTTATAAGTCTGTGCTGAATCAGCTACTTCGTTAGAAGCTTCAGCTTGTTCGTTACAATCTGTTGGTGCTGGTAACGCTAATTCCGTATTTACGCGTTTTGCCAATGTGCGCATTACGCCGCGGAATTTACCAAAATCTTCAGCTTTGAATGTGAAGTTAGGATCGCAGGCTTTTTGTAAAAAGTCGCTATTTGCGCCGTCTGCAATACCTACACATACTAATTTCGCGTCAGGATTTTTCTTAATATCGGCAATTGTTTGAAGACTCTGAGTTGCATCGTACACTTCTCCGTCTGTAATAAACATTGTCACAAATGGCACACCTGGTCGTGTTTGCGCATGAAAGTTAAGTTCTGTTTCAACTGCTTTTAATCCTGTGTA
>DATIHV010000190.1:0-12891 GCA_035480295.1 Gammaproteobacteria bacterium | reverse complement strand
GGCGCTCCGCTAAATGTCATTAAACAATATATACAAAACCAGCAGGTACCTTATACCTAGTATCGCGCTTGGTGTGCCTTACATCTCCGACATGAATGTCGGAGTCTTACGGCACCTTAGGATAAAAAAAGCCGGCATTTGCCGGCTTTTTACTGCGCAACATTGTTATGTCGCAGCTTGAATAGTGTAACTACGCAAATACCGCACAAAATCCTGCAAACAATTAATGCCGGTTTCTTCAGCTTGTTTACACCAATCTTGCAATGCGTCGATCAGTTCTTTTTGTGAGGCAGTGGTTCTAGCCCATATGTCTTGCAGCTGTTTGCGGAATTGATAAGCTACCTTTAATTGCTTAGTTTCGGCTAAGAATGACTCTAAACGCTTACGCTCAGCATCATCCACTAAAGAATCATCTCGAATTAAATAGGTTTTAATGCCACTTAATTCATTGTGATTTTGTACATTAGCCTTTTCTTGATTAAAGATTGGCAGCATTACATTTTTAGAATATTGCGCGAGCAATTGAAAACGGTTATTAATTACTGCAGTTAATGTATCTAAATCTACTTTTAATTTACCTGGCACTAATTTTTCTTTAGGCGGCAAACGTTTAACTTTGGCTAAACCGAGCAAAGATAAAGTCTTGATGTACAACCAACCAATATCAAACTCCCACCATTTCACTGACATTTTAGCTGAAGTTGGATAAGTGTGATGGTTGTTATGTAATTCTTCACCACCAATTAAAATGCCCCATGGCACAATATTTGTGGCAGCATCAGGACATTCGAAGTTTCTGTAGCCCCAATAGTGCCCTACACCGTTAATCACACCCGCCGCAAAAAATGGGATCCAAATCATTTGTATGGCCCAGACGGTAATGCCAGGAATACCGAGTAAGAATAAATTCACGGCTAAAGTAATAAAAAATCCTTTGCCTGAATGTGGCGTGTAAATGTTACGTTCCATCCAATCATCTGGAGTACCTTTGCCATAACGCTCTAGAGTTTCAGCATTTTTGGCTTCTACTTTGTATAGCTCGGCGCCTTCAAATAAAACTTGTTTTAGACCCAGAACCTGTGGGCTATGTGGATCTTCTTCAGTTTCAGTTTTTGCATGATGCTTGCGATGGATGGCGGCCCAGGCTTTGGTTTTCATACCGGTTGTTAGCCACAACCAAGCACGGAAGAAATGGCTCACTATAGGGTGCAAATCTAGAGCTCGATGCGCCTGACAACGATGAAGAAATATCGTGACCGCAGCAATAGTAATATGCGTGCATATTAAAGCATATACAACATAACCCCACCACGGAAGATCTAGATAGCCAAATAACATATAAACCTCGTCTCTTTACCTAACACATTTTCGCACTGAATGCGCTTTTTAGCAACGCACCTATAATATATAGTGATGAAAACGAATTTTTTAAGTCTAAATCAGATAAATATTTGCTTCGCAAAGAAACAAATCTTGCGACCCTTTAACCTATCTATAGATCAAGGGCAAGTCGTGGCGGTTGTAGGCGCCAACGGGGCGGGTAAAACCACCCTACTTAAGATCATTTGCGGCATATTAAAGCCAAATTCTGGTACTTTGCAAATCGATGGCTGCAGTTTTAACAAATCGCACGAGGCACTGCAATTGCGTCGCATGCTAGGTTATGCACCGGACGTGCCAGCATTATATGCACTAGATACAATTGAGAATTATTTGCGTTTTATAGCCGAATTGAAGCAAGTGCCTAAAGCACAGATTAAAGAGCGCATTGATCACAGCTTGGAAACTTTTGATTTAACCACTTTGCGTAACGAATATATTCATACTTTATCTAAAGGTATGCAACAACGCGTCAATCTAGCACAAGCGATAATTAACCAACCACAACTATTAATCTTGGATGAACCGGTTAGTGGCTTGGACTCTACCCAGTGCGAAAAATTTGTGAATTACTTACGCGCCCTAAAACAACGCGGCGTGACAATTTTATTTGCCAGCCATAACTATTCAGATTTACTGTCTTTAGCAGACTACATGCTAAAAGTCTCCAACGGCCAATTGCAAAAAATTATGCTCCCAGAACAAACCAAGGTTAGCAAAGTTTATGATACTATCGATTACACGGCATGAATTGCGCCAAGTATTTGGCAAGGCCAAGACCTGGTATTGCTTAGCAGTGTTACAAGCATTGCTTGCGGTAATATTTAATTGGTTAATTAGTAATTTTTTGAAAAACCAAGCAATTACCGACACTATGCATTACGGCATCACGGAAGAAGTGTTACATCCATTTTATGCATGGTTTGCCTTACTAGCGTTAATTTTACTGCCCATGCTCGCCACACAAATGTTATGCGCGGAAAAACAGCGCGGCACGATTGTTAATTATTACTGCGCGCCAATTACACCCATGCAAGTCATATTAGGTAAATTTTTTACCTTAAATATTTTGCTTGTGATGTTGCTGGCATATAGCAGTGTCATGCCCTTAAGTATTATGCGTTCTGGCGCATTGGATTGGGGGCAATATATTTCCAGTTTGGTGGGCGTGTATTTAATGTTATCTGCTGCGATGGCGATATGCTTAAGTTTATCTTCCATGTTTGCGAATGTTATACGCGCCAATATGCTGATCCTTATTGCGTTGGCAAGTTTTGTTTTACTAGAGTGGGCCGCGCAATACACCGGCAGACATGCCATGTTTTTACAAACGTTTGGTTTGCTAAAACCATTAAAAGGATTTTTGGCGGGCGTAATTACATTACGAGCTACGGCTTATTATAGTCTACTCGTCTTAGGATTTTTGTGCTTAGGTAGCTGGGGCTACGCACGTAGGTGGCAATGATGTTAAAAAACTTAGTATTGGTTGTATCTATTACCATTTTGCTGGCTTTAAGTTGCAGTAAGACGGCACACAATTATGCTTTCGATGTTACGCAAAACAAAACAAATGAACTGACTGCTTCCAGCAAGCAACTATTAGAGCACATTGATGCGCCCGTGACTATAACTATTTTCTCACCATCAATGGATGTTTTGAATCACTTTGAAACCACGCTGGAACGTTACAAACAGCACTCTGCACATATAGCTATTTCTCTGCAACAAACTGTTTTAGACACCAAGCATGCTGCAAAATTAAAAGTGGATGGCGAACATGTTCTGCATGTTAATTACAAAGAAACGCAACAGGCCGTAGAAATTAAACACGAACAAATGCCTGAAGCGCAAATCAGCAATTTAATCCAACACGTTATTAACAACAGCAACAATTGGATTGCATTTTTAGCTGGACATCAAGAAGCTGATCCTTTAGATACTGCCGAATTTGGTTTAAGTGCTTTTGCGCAATTATTCATCAAACAAGGTATGCACATTGCAACATTAAACTTAGCAACGCAACAATTTATTCCACAAAATACGGCCTTAGTTATTGTGGCAAATCCACAACAAGATTTTTTAGTTACAGAGAAAGCGTTATTACATCAATACATTGCTAATGGCGGTAAATTATTGTGGTTCACCGAGCCTGATGCGCCAATCTCCGCGTTATTAGCTGAAGAATTCGGCATTAAACCTGCTAAAGGTGTAGCTATAGATCCGGACAGCGTACAGCTCGGCAGTCCACATCCTGCATTAAAGATTTTAACCACCTACCCTCAGCATGCAATTACCCAGGGAATAAATAGTGCAACTATTTTGCCTTGGTCTGGGCATTTGCAAATATTGTACGAAGCTAATGATTGGCAACAAGATGTGTTTCTCAAAACTGCTGTAAATACCTGGACATATAATGGCCCAGCTACAAAAGATCTAGCGCATTTAAGCAAATTTAAAGAATTTTCCGGACCATTGAATATTGGTATAGCATTAACTAAACCCAGCGCCGATGGCAAGACAGAACAACGCGCGACAGTGATCGCAGATAGTAGCTTTATGATTAATAAGTATTTACCACTTTATGCGAACGCACAATTAGCGGCAAATATTGTGGCGTGGACACAGGATAATAAGCATCTGTTCATATATAATACTCCTCCACTCAAGGACCTTAGTTATCTTCCGAGCAAAGTTGATCGCTTCATCCAGCAATATGTCTTCACTTTATTTTTACCTCTATTTTTAGTTGCGGTTGGCATGTATCAAAATAGAAAATATCGGTACTCTCTGCAGCAACAAGAACAATAGAAACTGGCTGATCTTTAGATTTAGATTTAATATTAAAGAGCATAGGTAGAGATATTGTTAGCGGGGAGAATGGAATATGTCAGATGCGCGAAAGAAACCAAGCGGCCAGGCTTTCAAAAAGCGTGCTCATCGTCCCTGGAAGACTGCATTACTAGAAACCACCGTGCAAGAATCAGCGCCAGAAAGCAGTGACTTATTCTCCTTTGATATTGATCTAGATGCTGAGACCACTGCAGATGACAGCTCATTATTCCCAGAATTTAATTTTACCGACGATACATCATCCCTGGACTTAGATATAGATCTAGACTTGGATATAGATTTGAGTGGCGCGCTGTCTGATAGTGAAGATAAAAGTGGTATCAAGCAAGCTATACAACAGACAAAGCAACAGCATAAACAATTGCTGCAACAACTTGGCGACAAGTCACACAATACAATTTTGCTGGGCGGGTTCTTTCAGCCACAACAAATTTCCTCTAATAACGACACCCAAAATGAACGCAAAATGCATTCGCTAATGAGCGACTTAAAAGAACGTGAACAGAAGATCAGCTCTTTAACAAGTAACCTAAAGATTTCCGAAGCACAGGAACGTGCCGAACAAGCTGAATTGTCTAAGAAAGCCGCGACGCATCAATTGCAATTAGCTGAAAATAGAATGCGTCAGGCAGTTGAGCAAGCCAAGATGGCGGAAGATCAATTTCTTTCCGCGATGGAACAAGCCAAGCAAGCAGCGATAGCACATCAAGAAGAAGCGCATTTACGCCGCGAAGCAGAAAAAGTGGCGAACGAAGCTAAAGTTCGCGCTAACAACGCTGAACTTGAATTGCAAAACGAACGCATTGCACGCGTTGCTGCCGATGAAAAGGCACAACACGCACTTGCGTTAGCGGAAAATGCGACGTTATTTCAACGTCAATTAAATGATGCAAACGCAAAACTGCAACAAATTGAAACTACAAAGAGTACCGAAGACAATCGCGTTACCGAACTGCAAGAAAAATATACTGCACTGCAACAATCTTCTGCTGCAATTGAGCAAGAGCACAAAGAATGTGCGAGCACTATTAAGAAGTTAGAAGCAACGATTGCTGAATTAACTGCGAAACATAGTAGCGCTGTAATGGAGTTAACCGAGAAATATGATCGTAATATGGCCGAGTTAACCGAAAAGTATAATAACAATGAAAAAATTGCCACATCGTTTAACGACGAACGCGACAAACTTAAAGCCATTATTGCTGCAGAGCAAGATTTACGTAAGCGCGCTGATCGCAAGTTCCAAGATGCTATAGCACGTGCTGAAAAAGCTGAACAAGGCTGGCAAATGGAAGTACAACGCCGTAGACTTATTGAAGAACGCGCAAAACGTGCAGTTGCAAATGCCAGCCGCACGGTATTGCACTTTTTAGATACCCCAGATGATAGCGATGATATGTCGCATAGCTACACCCCACAAGCTACAATTCCTTCAACCGCCCCGGTAGTACAGGAAAAGCCTAAGATGAAAGTCCCTGCTACAACCAAGGCAAATGAAGAGTTTGACTACGAAGAAGACGATCTGCGCTTCTAATTGACATTTTGTGCATAGTTGCATAGTATGGCTCCATCCATGCTCACGGGCCCAAACTATGCCTGAATTACCAGAAGTTGAAACCACCAAGGCGGGTATCACCCCGGCCGCCCTAAATCAAACCATTAGTGAAATCATAATTAGAGCACCTAAATTACGCTGGCCAATTCCTAAGAACATAGCCAAAAATTTACCTGGTCAAATCGTGCGCTCTATTGAGAGGCGTGCTAAATATTTGTTATTAAACTTCGACACTGGCACGCTGATACTGCATCTGGGAATGTCAGGCCGTTTGCGTGTGCTAACCGAAGCAACGCCAGCACAAAAGCATGATCATGTAGATATTTGTTTCACAAGTGGATCTATTTTACGTTACACCGATCCGCGGCGTTTTGGCGCGATATTGTGGACACCTGAACCAGCGTTAGAGCATAAGTTATTAGTCGATTTAGGCCCAGAGCCATTTGACGCAGAATTTACCGGTAAGTTTTTATTAGAGCGCGCTAAAAATAAAAAAATCGCGATAAAATTATTTATTATGGATTCTAAAGTTGTAGTTGGTGTAGGCAATATTTATGCGAGTGAAGCTTTATTTGCGGCGAAAATTGATCCACGCAAACCAGCACAACAAGTAACGTTAGATCAATATAATGAATTAGCGAAACATATCAAACGGATCTTAAAAGCTGCTATCGCCAAAGGCGGTACTACGCTGCGCGATTTTTATACCACAACTGGTGAACCTGGTTACTTTAGTCAAAAGTTACAGGTTTACGGGCGTGATAAAGAGCCATGTTTCATTTGCAATGCGCCAATCGAATCTGTGACACTTGGACAACGCAATACGTTCTTTTGCAGTAATTGCCAGTCGTAAAGCAATTAGCCTTTAAGTTTCGACAGTTCTTCTAGATGCTCCTGCTCGCCTTCAATGATCTCGCGCATAGTTTCATACAAAATCACGTCATTTTCCGGGATCATTTCTAAAATTTCGGTATAGTTGCGGATCGCATCGGCTTCTTCACGCATATTGATCTGCAATATGGTTGGTAAATCATATGCTTCTTTCAAATCGTGTACATGGACTTCCATGGTAGGTTTGCCGCCCAATGCAACAATTCTATCGCGCAATTTTTCTGCATGTTCGATTTCGTCGCCAGCTATTTCTTTAAGCCTTGCTTTAATAGATTCAGATGCGGGGCCAGTTAAGACTGCGGCATGCGTTGCATAACGAATTGCACATGCGTGTTCTTGGCGTAACATGTCGTTAAGTTTTGCGATTAAATTTTGATCTTCAGCCATTTTTGCTCCTTGCTAGATCCCCGCTCTCGTAACACTCGGCGGGGATGACAACTATGTTATCGTTTATCTTGTAGATCCCGGTACTTCGCTAATAACTCTTCCTTAGTTTCTTGCCAGTTTGGATCAAGCGGTATACAGTCTACCGGACATACAACTTGACATTGCGGTTCATCAAAATGCCCCACACATTCGGTGCATTTTAATGGATCAATTTCATAATACTCTGGTCCGGCAAATATAGCTTTATTTGGACACACTGGTTCACATACATCGCAATTAATGCACTCGTCGGTAATCATTAAGGCCATGTTATACTCTTCAAAGCTTCAACTACATCTGCATTTACAAAGCAGGTCACATCGCCATGCATTTTGGCAATCTCTTTCACTAAAGTCGAAGAAATATAGGAATGCTTTTCGGCCGGGGTTAAAAATATCGTTTCTATGCTGCCGTCCATTGCTCTATTCATATATGACAATTGCAATTCATACTCAAAATCAGTAGCAATCCGCACACCGCGCACAATGGTGGTCGCTTTATGTTGTTTCGCAAATTGCACCAACAAATTATCAAAGCCTTTCACAACTACTTTGTTATTACCGCCTACCGCCCTTCTAGTCATAGCTATGCGTTGTTCTAGGCTGAATAATGGCGTCTTATTCACATTTTCTGCTACAGCGACTATCACTTGATCGAATAAAGATGCTGCGCGCTGAATTAAATCTTCATGCCCAACCGTAATTGGATCAAACGTTCCGGGAAAAATTGCAATTTGCGTCATAATTATGCCGTTACTAAAGGTTGATGGTATGCTGGGCTATAGGTGTGAACAGCGTCCAACATTACCTGTACATTTTCCGGTTTGACGTCCATAGGAATACCATGCCCAAGATTAAAAATATGCCCAGTACCGGAACCGAACTGTGCTAATACATTTTTAACTTCTTCTACAATCCTTTCTGGAGACGCATATAAAGTACACGGATCCATGTTGCCTTGCAGTGCTACTTGCTGTCCTACCTGCGCTTTAGCATCGGCTAAATTTGCGGTCCAATCCAAACCAATTGCATCACAGCCAACCGCAGCCATTGCACTTAAACAACGACCACCATTTTTAGTGAATAATATTACTGGCACTGTTGGATTATCGCGTTTTAAGTCGCGCACTATATCCGCCATATAGCGTAAGGAAAATTCTTGATAAGCAGCATCATTCAATATGCCACCCCAGGTATCAAACAACATAATGACATTTACGCCCGCATCTATTTGTGCTTGCAATGCGCGCGTAATTTGTTTACTCATATGCGCTAATAATTTATGCAACACTTGTGGCGCTTGAAACATTAAGCCTTTTAATTTGTAAAAATGCTTCGCAGTTTGGCCTTCTACCATATAAGACGCAACAGTCCACGGACTACCAGCAAAACCAATTAGTGGTACTGAATTGTCCAATTCGCGAACAATTAGTTTAATTGCATCGTTCACGTAGCCTAGATCCTTTTGCGGATCTACATCGCGCAGTTGATCTACATCTGCTGCACTGCGTATTGTTTTAGCAAATAATGGACCCTCATCCGCAACGAATTCTAATCCCAAACCCATTGCTTCAGGAATTAATAAAATATCGGAAAATACAATGGCTGCATCTAGATTGTATTGTTGAATCGGCAACATGGTTGCAGCACATGCCATTTCTGGATTCTTGCACAGCGCTAAAAAGTTGCCGGCACGTTCACGCAAGGCACGATATTCCGGCATATAGCGACCGGCTTGACGCATGATCCACGCCGGGGTGCGATCCACAGGTTGTCTATTAAGTGCACGTATAAATCGATCATTGCGCAGTTTAGTCATGTTTACCACGAGAAGTAATTGCGTGGTGAATATTGCCGTACTCACGCGCCATAGGATTTAGTTTCTTTAAACTGGTTGGCAGTGCAGATAGTGCTTTTTGCGCATCGACGCGAGTCGCATAATCGCCATACACTACTATAAACCAATCTTTACCTTTGAAGTGGCCTTTAAAATAATGGGCTTTGTCCTGCAATTTGTGCATTTTAATAAAACTAGTTGCCTGCTCTTCTTTATGCATACTAATTAGTTGCAGCGCATAGTGTGAGGTTGGCAGCCTTAAAATTTTGCTTTCCTGCTTTGCAAGATTAGCAAGCGGTTTGTGAGGCGTTGCTTTTTTACCCTGTAAAATGGCTTTTTTGTTAAGTTCTACTTTTTTGCCTGGTTCTATTTTGCTTACTTCTTTTTTACTACTTTCTACTTTTTTGCTAGGTTTAGCATCAGCTACCTGTTTACCGCCCATCAGCTGCTGCAATTTTTGCTCTGCAACTTGTAATTGATTTTGCAAATCAGTAACTTTCTTTTCTAGCAATGCGATCTTTTGATCTACATTTTGTGGACTCACGCTTTCACTGTCACTCACAGTGTTAACCGGAGCTTGTTTTGGAGTCACAGCTTTTGCGGCGTGCACCTCTACTAGCTGCGCAGGTTCTACTGCTACAGGTGGGCTTACGTCTATAACTTTAGTGGGCACCGATTCTACATTTTGCGCTGCAAGGTCAGATGTATCTTTATCTGCTTCTTGATCAGCCATGGGCAGTGTTTGTTCGGTACTCGCTGTCTTAGTGATAATATCTTTATCAGCTGCAGGCCATAGCAATGCTAATATACAAAATACAATACCCAACGACACAGTTATGCCAACCGTAAATGGCGATAACGTGTGATGATCCTCACGCGGACGTGCTTCACGCCCATCCAATATATCTGCAGCAAGTTCTTTAACCTTGCCAGGTATGCCATCAGACATGGCGTGAATTTTTTTACATTTTGCTCTATTCAATGGCATATCTGTATTGTGATGTTGTAAGCGCCATTGTTGCATTAAGAATGATTCCACTTCTGCTACAGTAAGTGGTTCAATTTCTATGGTGTGCACATGTTCGGCAAACTCTTCTTTTAACACCGAATGCGAAACTTTTTGTTCAAATTCTTCGGTTGCAAATAACACTATGTGTAACCTGCCATCGCTACCAGCCTTTTGCTTCAACTGAAAAATCATCGCCACAACATCGAGTGCTAGATTCTGTGCGTCATCAATCAGTAACAACAATTCTCGGTCGTCAGTTTGCTCTATTGAAATAGTTAATTGTTCTGCAGTTAAAGAACTAGTGGCATCAACTGCACAAATCGCAAATTGATCTGACTCTTGGCTGATCAGCTCCCGTTTTAAAGCTGTTTTACCAATCCCTTCCGGCCCAGTTACCAATAGCACGCTGTCACTATACTCGCAGAGGTGACTTAGCAGCTCCAAACATTGGCCCCAATGACATTCATGAAAATATTCAGACATAGCTTTGCATTAAATCCTCTAATCTTTCAAAATCAAGATCAGGCATTACTACAGCCTTCCCCAAAGCACATGGCAAAATGATACGTAGCTTGCCGCCGCGGACTTTTTTGTCATGGCGCATATAGTCAAGTACCAAACTGGAATCACATAACGCAGCATTAAACTTCAGGTTTAACCCAAAATACTCCAGCAAGATAACTAAACGATCTAAAACTTCCTGTTGCAATAACTCAAGTGTAACTGCCAAGCGAGCTGCAAGCAACATACCAATTGCAACCGCTTCGCCATGCAGATATTGTTTGTAGCCGGTTGCGGCTTCTATGGCATGGCCAAAACTATGACCAAAATTTAGTATCATACGTTGTTGTAAATCATGCATGTCTTGGCTCACAATCGCTTGCTTAAGTTCGCAGCAACGAGTTACCAAAGATCGTAGCGTTATAGCATCGCGCAGCTTAATATTTAGTTTATTAGCTTCCAACCAGCTAAAAAAATCCGCATCACAAATCACCCCGTACTTAACAACTTCCGCCAACCCGGCAACATATTCTCTATCTGGCAAAGTGTTAAGTAGGGCTACGTCCATAATAACCGCGCACGGCGTGTGAAAGGTGCCAATTAAGTTTTTAAAACCCAGAAAATTACAGCCGGTTTTGCCACCAACGCCAGCGTCCACTTGAGACAATAAAGTGGTTGGAATTTGCAGGAATTTTATACCGCGCATATATATCGAAGCCGCAAACCCCGCAAGATCACCAATTACGCCGCCACCAAAACTAAGCACCATGGAATCCCGATCATGGTGTTGCTCGGCAAGCACAGCAAGTATAGTTTCCATCGCCGCCCAATTCTTGTGCTCTTCTCCAGCCGGCAACGTTACAACATCAACTTTAAACGCACGTAAACTTTGCAACAAGTACGGTAAATGTAAATCTTTAAGTACGGTGTCGGTTACTACAAGGATATTTTTTGCATCAATAACAGAATTAAAAAGAGCTACATTGCGGATCAAGTCGCTATCAATATGAATATCGTTTAGATGTATCGACGTTGTCAATTAACGGTACCAATTTGTTTGCTAACGTGACTGGGTTATGATTGTCGGTATCTAAAATTATATCAGCAATTTGCTCGTACAAACAGTCTCGCTTTGCTTGCATATCTTGTAAAAAACGCAATCTATGCGGATGTTGTGGCAATAATGCTCGCGTTGCGTCATTTTGCAAGCGCTGCATTTGTGCGTGCACACTAACTTTTAAGTAGCAGATCACACCACGTGCGGGCAATAAGTCGCGGGTTTCACGGGACAGAATGCTACCCCCGCCAGTAGCCAAAACTATATTTGGCAACAATGAATTGTGCTGCAATACCGTTTGCTCTAAGGAGCGAAAATGTTGCTCGCCATGCGTATTTATAATCTCGGTCGTGCTTTGCGCAGCTTGTTGCTCTATGATTTGATCACTATCCAGGAATGAATGTTGTAGCATTGCAGCTAAGTGACCCCCAACAGTGGTTTTTCCAGCTCCCATTGGGCCAATTAAAAAAATCCGCATACTCGTCGCCATTTAAATTTAAGTCTGTGTGCCGAACATATTTTTCATGACCCGTGGGGTTATGAAAATTAATATTTCATCTCGCGAGTATGTCTTATCGGCAGATCTAAATAAACCACCAATGATGGGGATTTTGCTCAGGTATGGAATATATTGTTCGGTCGCACCGGTGTTAGTCTTAAAGATTCCGCCTAACACTATAGTTTCACCGTCATCAACCAGAATATTTGTAGTCATACTTGTGGTGTTGATACCTACTTGTCCGTCAAATGTTGTAGTAGTAGGAGCATCATCATTTAAGGTTAATTCCATAGAAATTTTGTTATTGGGCGTAATTTGCGGTGTAACTTCCAATTTTAATACAGCCTTCTTAAAAGTAGTTGTTGGAGTAGATCCAGCCTGCGCTGTTGTAGTATATGGTATTTCCTGCCCCGTTTCTATCGAAGCTTTTTGTTGGTCTTGCGTGACTAATTTTGGGCGCGCAATTGTTTTTGTTTTTTGCTCTAACTCAGAAGCCTGCAGCTCTAAGTCCAATAATATACCACCAGGTAGCTTAGCTAAAGACAAGCCCAAAATACCTTTTGCAGCCGCATCAGAAAAGTCAAAGAATAAATTACTAGATGAGCTTGATTTACTAGTAGGTGATTGCGCAAATTGATGCGCTAAATCCATCGTTGGGCCTATACCCAATACATACTTACCTAATTGAGCCGTTGCCGCACCAGCCATTTGTATACAAAACGCATCAGTCAAGGAATCAGTGGTTTCGATGATTTGCGCTTCTATCATTACTTGACGCACTGGAATATCTAAGCGTTCAATCAAATCACGAATACTTGCAATATTTTCCGCAGTATCTTTTACCAATAACGTATTCGTACGCGTGTCAACACTTATTTGGCCACGGG
>DATIHV010000189.1:0-15394 GCA_035480295.1 Gammaproteobacteria bacterium | reverse complement strand
GCTAAAAATATTGATCTGTCACGCAAAGTAACAGTTGAATTTGTAGTCACACAAAATCACTCTATGCCTTGGGAATTCAAAGAAAAGCACCAGACTATGGTTTTGCATCCCGGACAATTGGCAACTACGGCGTATTTTGCTAAAAATCTAACGGACGCCACTATGTATGCGCAAGCGATACCAAGCATAACTCCAAGCACCGCGCGTAAATATTTTAAAAAGGTAGAATGCTTTTGTTTCAACAAACAAAAGCTTGGACCTGGTGAAGCTGCGCATTTAGGACTACGCTTTTATTTAGATCCGGCCATACCAAAGGATATTCAACGCGTGACCTTAGCTTATACGATTTTTGATATTACCAATCAGGAGCGCTAAATGTCTGACTCAGATCAGTATTATGTACCGCACCCCAGCAAATGGCCGATCATTACAGCTATAGGTTTGGGGATGTTAGCCATAGGTGCCGCAACATGTTTTCATGGTGATGCATATGGTCCATACATACTAGGCATAGGTGCGTTATGTATGGTGTACATTATGATCGGTTGGTTTTCTGCGGTCATTAATGAAAGTCAAAGTGATCTTTATAACGCACAAGTTGATCGTACGTTTCGATGGGGCATGTTTTGGTTTATATTTTCGGAAGTTATGTTTTTTGCCGGATTTTTTGGCGCATTGTTTTATATGCGTAATTTCTCAGTGCCATGGTTAGGTGGCGAGGGTGCTTTCAATAAATTAGGTACACATGAATTTTTATGGCCAAGTTTTGTCGCACAATGGCCATTATTACATAATCCAAGTCCGCAATTGTTTCCAGATCCTACGCATGATATGCCGGCTCTATGGTTGCCGCTAATTAATACTTTTACCTTGTTGACTTCTAGCGTCACAATTACTTTCGCCCATCATGCATTATTACAAAATAAAAGAATTATTTTATCCACAATGCTGTTTGCCACAATCTTATTAGGATTGGGATTTTTATGTTTGCAAGCAATTGAATATCATGAAGCGTATACGGTTTTTAAAATGCGTTTGGATTCTGGTGCTTATGGTACAACGTTTTTTACCTTAACAGGCTTTCACGGATTGCACGTAAGTATTGGCGCTATTATGTTAAGTGTCATGTTGATACGTTGTTTAAGAGGACATTTTACACCGCAACACCATTTTGCGTTTCAAGCTGCGGCGTGGTATTGGCATTTTGTGGATGTGGTATGGTTGTGCTTGTTTATGTACGTATATGTCTTACCACTGCGTTAGACGGTGGTTTATTTACCTTTACGTTGGCTTTGTGATTTTGTTGGTGATGCAAAAGTTGAATTGTTGGGTTGTGTAAATGAACGGCGTGGTTTTTCTTCCGTTGTAATAAAGCTTATTTTGCCGGCTTCATAGCTATCGTCGATATACTTTTTGCCTTCTGCAATCCCGTATGTGATTGCGTCATTTTCGTTATCAAAACTGTTGTCGGTATTAAGAGTTTTTTTAACCTGAATTTTAGGCGATTGTATATGCACATTTACGTTGATCTTGAACTTATTGGGCGTTTCAAACATAGCATAAGTGTAGTAGGCTATCTTGCAGTTCCTATAGTCTACGTTATCTTCTGTATGTAAATAGGCGCGCATGGTATTAATCACTGTGCACCACTCCCATAGATTACCTCTCTTAACCTAAGTATAGTTATTGGTGATAGGTATGGTGGCTGTTTTTGGTTGAAAATAATGATTGGTGTATATAAGATTATATTTTTATACAGGGATTTTTAATGAAAGCAATGATTCTTGCTGCTGGTAAAGGTGAGAGAATGCGTCCTCTGACAAGCACTACACCTAAGCCTTTGCTCCCAGTTGGCGGCAAACCTTTATTGGTGCACCATTTGCAAGCACTCGCAAAAGCTGGCATTAAAGAGGTTGTAATTAATACCTGGTATTTAGGCGAACAAATAATTGAATTAATTGGCAGTGGCGCACGCTTTGGGTTGCAGATCAAATACTCGATTGAAGATCAGTTGTTAGATACTGGTGGTGGAATTGCTCACTGTTTGCCATTATTAGGCAATGATCCTTTTCTAGTTATAAGCGCAGATATATTTACTGATTTTGCTTTTAATACATTACCGAGCGCACCAACAGGTTTAGCACATTTAGTGATGGTAGATAATCCTCCGTATCATGCGCATGGCGATTTCTTTTTAGATAAAGGTAAATTGCATTTACATGACGGAGCTGGCAAATATACCTATGCCAACATCGGTGTATATAGACCAGAATTTTTTGTTGGAGCACCATCAGGGGCATTTCCGTTAAATGGTTTGTTTTTCAAGCACATTGCAGCAGCGCGCGTCACAGGACAATACTTTGCCGGTTGTTGGCATAATATTGGTACACCGGAAGAGTTGAACTTAGTAAACCAATTGCAGGCGCATACATGATAATCTGGGGAAAAATCTTTGGTGCGATCTTGGGCTTTTTGGCTTATGGTCCGCCTGGATTAATCTTAGGGGTTGTGTTTGGACAAATATTTGACAAAGCTTTATATAATTTTTTGCATTCGCCCAAACACGCCGCCTCCGTGCGCATGGTGTTTTTCAAAACTGTGTTTCAAACCATGGGGTATCTTGCTAAAGCAGATGGTGTAGTTTCTGAACGCGAAGTGCAAGTTGCACGCGATATAATGCTGCATGATTTTAATTTAGATAAGCGCCAGATGTTAATGGCCATAGGATTCTTTAACGAGGGAAAATCTCCAGATTTCAATATGCCTCGAGCATTAAGCAAATTCAAAGCAGTTTGTACGCACTATAGCGATTTACGTAAGTTCTTTTTGGAATTAGTAGTGAAGGCCTCATTAGCTGATAAAGTGTTGCGTAATGATCAGCGCGTGCGGTTGATTTTTATTTGCAACAGTTTAGGTATACAACTGTCCGAACTCGAATATCAATTGCGTATATACGGATTTTCTAGCAGTTATTATCATGGCACAAATCAGCGGCAATATAACGCTAATAGAAGCTATAATAGTTACAGTGGTTCATCGCAATCTGCTTCCGATGCCGATCCGCAATTGACCGCTGCTTATAACTTGCTGGGTGTTAAGTCAACAGACAACATTAAGATAATAAAAGGGGCCTATAGACGCTTAATGAGCAAGTATCATCCTGACAAATTAGTTGCTAAAGGATTACCGCCAGAAATGATGGATATTGCAAAAGAAAAAACCCAACAGGTAGCCGCCGCTTATGCATTAATAATGCGGAGCCGTAGATGAAGCGTAATTTATGCGTCATACTGTGCTGCTTTATGTTGTGTTATGTAAACACGGCATATGCGACACGTAGTGGTGTGTCTATAGGTGCAGGCCAAGGTACCAAACATGTGCGTGGCTATAGATTTGGTATGACGCGGTCTTGGGCTAATGACGGTGTAACGCCGAATAAACGCAAATTAACTGGGTATTGGGAGTTAGGTTTTACACAAATTCATAATCCAGTCGAATATGATTTCCCCACTAACAATAATTTAGAGGCTACATCTGGATCGATGGTATTACGTATTCCGGTTAAATGTTTGTTGCAATTTTATTTTGATGCTGGTATAGGCGTAGCATATTTAACCAATGAAGAAATTTCAACGCGGGATCTAGGCACAAGGTGGTTATTTGAAGATAGACTAGGCGTAGGTATTTTATTTGGACCACGTTATCAATACGAACTTGGTTACAGATTAATTCATTTTTCAAATGGCTATTTAGCACAAGTAAATCAAGGCATTAATTTGCACATGGTTATGCTAGGATATTGGTTGTAATGTTATGCAACCTGTTGTTATTGCTCCTTCAATTTTATCCGCAGATTTAGCTAGATTGGGCGAAGACTGCGCTGCAATTATTGCCGCTGGCGTAGATTGGTTACATTTTGATGTGATGGATAATCATTTTGTACCCAATTTAACCTTTGGCCCTGATGTATGTAAAGCGCTGCGCCAATACGGCATTACTGCCCCAATCGATGTGCATTTAATGCTGAACCCTATGAATAATATGATTGCGCCTTTCGCAGCTGCGGGTGCTACGTCTATAAGTTTTCATCCAGAGGTTACTGATAATGTTGACGCCACAATTGACTTGATTCGCGCTAATAATTGCAAAGTGGGTGTTGTATTTAATCCTGACGTACCATTAGATTTGCTGCCAAGCTTGCGTGGCAAAATTGATATGGTGTTATTGATGTCAGTAAATCCAGGATTTGGCGGACAAAAGTTTATGCCGCATGTATTGGACAAAGCGCGTGCAGCGCGCAAAATGATTGACGAGTGGGGTACGCAGACACGTTTGCAAATTGACGGTGGGGTCAATATGGATAATGCTAGTGATATTGCTAAAGCAGGCGTTGACACATTCGTGGCCGGTTTCTTGTTTAGACAAGCGCGTGATGCGTACTCCAAAGTAATACAGGAATTTAGATCAAACATTGAGGCGCCATTATAATGGAAGACTTTTTACTATTAGATCAGCATTTAACTGCACCGGAACGTGCGGTGCGCGATAAAGTCCGTGCTTTTGTACGTGAAAAAGTCATTCCCAAGATGGCACATGCATTTGAAGATGCAATTTTTATGCGCGAATTTATTAAAGATTATGCTGAATTAGGTTTGCTGGGGATGACACTGCCACATAAATATGGAGGTGGTGCCGCGGATTATATTTCTTACGGCCTTGCCTGCCAAGAATTGGAATATGGCGACAGTAGCTTGCGCAGTTTCTTCTCGGTGCAAAATTCGTTATGTATGTATCCGATCATGCAATTTGGTACTGAAGAGCAAAAACAAGAATGGTTACCCAAAATGGCAACTGGCGAAGTAGTGGGATGTTTTGGTCTGAGCGAAATAAACGCTGGATCGGATCCGGCAAGTTTAGAGACAGCTGCAACTAAAACAAGTAGTGGTTGGGAATTAAACGGCAGTAAGAAGTGGATTACCAATGCACCTATAGCTGATGTAGCACTGATCTGGGCCAAAACAACAAATGGCATACAGTGTTTTTTAGTGCACAAAGATACGCCGGGTTTTAAGGTAAAAACAATTGAACATAAAATGTCGTTACGTACTTCAATTACAGGTGAGATTTTTTTAGAGGCTTGTAAAATTCCCGAAGGGAATTATTTACCTGGAACATCTAAAGGTATTGTTGCAGCGCTAGAATGTTTAACTCAAGCCAGATACGGAATTGCGTGGGGTGCTATTGGTGCGGCGATTGCGTGTTTTGATGTAGCTTTAGAATATTGTAAAACGCGTAAACAATTTGGCAAGCCTTTAGCGAGTTTTCAGTTGGTGCAAAAAGAGTTGGCCGAAATGTTTACTGAAATCAACAAGGCCCAATGTTTAAATTTGCAGGTTGGTAGATTGAAAGATGCAGGCACTAGTAATTTTGCGGTTGTTTCAATGGCAAAAATGAATGCATGCAAACAAGCGCTGCACGTTGCGCGCACTGCGCGCGATTTATTGGGAGCTAACGGCATCACTTTAGAATATCCAGTGATTCGGCACATGCAAAATCTTGAAGCGGTATCAACTTATGAAGGGACTGATAACATACATCATCTCATATTGGGTAAACATTTAACTGGAATTAGTGCATTAGAATGACAATTGGTGTATTACTGATCAATCTTGGAACCCCTACCGCTGCAGAGCCAAAAGCAGTGCGCAAATATTTACGGCAATTTCTTTTCGATCCAAGAGTTATAGAGTTACCAACGTTATTACGCTGGGCCTTAGTAAATTTGCTTATTGTGCCAATGAGATCAAAAAAGTCTGCGCATGCTTATGCATCTATATGGCAAGCGGAAGGCTCACCTTTATTAATAAATACGCAACGCTTAGCTATTGCTTTGCAAAATGCGCTAGGCACAGGTTATGCAGTAACTATAGGCATGCGTTATGGCCAGCCTAGTATTAAGCATGCAATTAAGAAACTGTATGCCACTGGTATTAGTAAACTGCTAGTTGTTCCATTATTTCCACAGTATTGCTCTGCGACAAACGGGTCGGCATTGGAGCAAAGCTTAAAAATAATTGCGCGCGCTAAAGAAATTGTGCCAAGTATATTCATTCGTGATTTTGATGAAGAGTTTGCTTACGTGCAAGCTCTAGCTACAACTGTGCGGCCGTTTTTAGCTACGCAGCATGATTTTATATTAATGAGCTATCATGGCTTGCCAGAGCGGCAATTAATTAATCCTGGTATTAGTTGTTATAAGACAAAGTGTATGCGTAATGCGGCGCAAATTGCTGATCAACTGCAATTGCCACTAAATAAATGGGCAGTCAGTTTTCAATCACGTTTGGGTAAATTACCGTGGATTAAGCCTTATACCGATCAAATGCTCATTGATTTGCGCGCTAAAGGCGTAAAAAATTTGTTGGTCGTGTGTCCGTCTTTTATTGTCGATTGCTTAGAAACATTAGAAGAGATTGGTATTCGTGCTAAACAACAGTGGCTAGATTTAGGTGGAACGTCTTTACAGTTGATCCCTTGCTTAAATGCACAACCGCACTGGGTTGCATCGTTAGAATCTATAGTTAAGAAAAATGTTGCTTGTGGGTGATAGTTATTGAATAGTCTAGATACTTGCCGTGCCGAAAAACTGTGAACGGATAAACATTGCCAGGGTGTAGAGAGGCAATCAGCATTAGCGTAGGTAATACTTCAACTGCGTCAACGTTATTAACCTGTGTAATAATATCACCGGGTAATAATCCTGCAACCTGTGCTGGGCTGTCGACATAAGTGTCATGCACATAAACGCCATATGCATCTGAATAATTTAAATTTGTTTTGATTGTGGGGGTAAGATCGGTTAAATTTGCGCCGATCCATCCTTGCGTGTCTTGTGGCGGAGTATTTAACTCTGCGTTTACCTGATTACCATCGGGCAATGTAATGGCGGTAGTAGTTACGGCAGTAGGTGGCGTAGGACGTACATTAAGCTTAGTATTGGTCAACACTAACACTAACATTAACAAAGTAACGCTCATGACTATCTGTGCAACACGGAATTTCATACCATTAACCTCTAACTATTATAGCTAATCTGCAAGTTCACTGCTATTACGTCCGCTTTCCTTAGCGTGATATAGAGATTGATCGGCCGCAGCCAACATAGATTCTAGATCATGATAGTTATTAATGCTAGAAATTCCAGCACTGAAGGTGACTTTAACATCTGCATTATTTAGATGTTGCAGACGTTGTGAATAAGCTTCGCGGAATGAATTTACTGCGCGCAACGCGTTTTCACCACTAGTATACGGGAAGATTATGGTAAATTCTTCGCCGCCGGAACGCGTGACAATGTCACTTTTGCGCACCCGACCTAAGAGAAATTCTGCAAAGTGACGCAGGATTTGATCACCATTAAGGTGTCCATAGCTGTCATTGATGTTTTTAAAGTGATCTAGATCGATCAACGCGAGTGAAAATTCCAGGTTGTAGCGTATGCATGATTCCAATAAGTTGTTAATTTGATCTTTTACTTTAGAAAAGAGCATTAAACCGGTAAGTCCATCGGTATAAATTAGATGTTTAGTTTGTCTAGATCGTTGAATGCGGTTAAGAATAGTATCAACCAAATGATGTGGTTTAAATGGTTTTAGAATAAAGTCATCCGCACCAGCGCTACGCATTTTAAATTGCTTATTGATATCAGTCTCACCAGACATAATGATGATTGGAATTGAACTGAAGTTTTGATGTTGTCGAATAATACTAGCCATTTCTACACCAGAGATACTCGGCATATACATATCTAACAAGATCACATCTGGATCAAAATTTATTATTTGTTCAAATACTTTTTCAGGATTGTCGATGCTTGAAACTTGAATTCCGGCGTGCTCTAAAATTGTCGAGCAGTACGCAGATGAAATCTTATCATCATCAATTATCAAGACTTTATAGGATACATCTTGTTGTAATGGAATAATAATGTCTAGGATATTTTTTAAATCGCCCAAATTAAATGTTTTACATAGAAAAGCTGTTCCACCGCTGCGTACTGCATTAAGCCGAGCCTGCATATCGTCGCGTGCGGACATGTAAATGATTGGGCAGGTTATTTCTTCTTTTTCGCGTATATCGGTAATTATTTGCGTGCCGGCGTCACGATTGCCATCAAATATAATGTCCATAAAAATTGCGTTTGGACGGTAATTTAAAATACTTTCACTTAATTGGCTAAGGCTATATATTGATCTGGTTCTATAGCCTAAATGCTCAAGTTGAATTGCAACCATGTCGCAAAAATGCATGTCGTCATCCACAATTAAAATCAACGGCATTTTAGTGCTAACCGTTGTGGACGGTGTAAGATCTCGTTCTCTAGCAGGGATTTCAAAGGTATCATATACATAATTTGCACGATTGATTAATTCGGTAATGGCAGCTTGCAAAGGTTGTTTTTTAGCATCAGCGTGCGCTGCATCATTCTCATTCGCCGCATCAACGATGGCTTCAATGTTTTCCGCCATTTGGGTAAGCACCATAAAGCCGTGCCCGCCGCTGACCCCGCGTAGATTATGCAGCTCTTGTAGCAATTGATTGGAAATTTCAATATCCCAATCGTTTAGTAGCTGTCCGGCAAGGTTTTGGATTTTTCCGACTCTAATAGGCAAAGATTTTACGAACTCAGAGCGAATCGCCTCGATTTTGTCATTTAATGATTTGCTCATAGGTCGGGCTCGTTATTTAGTGGTCTTAATTAAGTATAGAATCTAGAAACTGAAAAAAAGATCGATTTGCTAGATAATTCAGCTATAATAGGTCGCAGATATTGTTTAGGTGAACATAGTGAATGCTGAACTAGCGCGTGTAGAAGCCAAAGTAAAAGTTAGAGTAGAAGTTAAATTAGAGACTCCAACTGCGGAACTGTCATGTCCGCTGCCAAGTATGACTTTATGGAACATGCACCCCAGGGTATATTTAGCCTTAGATGAAGATAATCATGCCATGTGCCCCTACTGTTCTACTCATTATGTTGCAGACGTAGAATTGTTAAATCATGAATGAAACAAAGGTTCTAATCATTGGCCCATCCTGGGTTGGCGATATGGTTATGGCGCAGGTTTTGTTTAAACTCCTTAAACAATCCAATCCGCAGCTGCAAATCGATGTCTTGGCTCCAAACTGGAGTTTGCCCGTATTACAGCGTATGCCAGAGATTAATCAGGCTATCCCATTACCAATACAGCATGGTGAATTCGGTTTGCTGAAACGCATCAAAATCGGCCGAGAATTGCGTAGCCAGAATTACCAGCAAGCAATAGTATTGGCGAATAGCTGGAAGTCAGCGTTGATCCCTTGGGTTGCAAAGATTCCGTTGCGCACTGGGTGGTTGGGCGAAATGCGTTGGGGCTTACTCAATGATGTGCGCTATTTAAACAAAAAGAAATTACCAAAAATGGTGCAACGTTATGCTGCATTAGGTTTACCATCTGGCGCAGTAATACCAGAAGAGTTGCCGGTGCCAAAATTAGATGCACCTGCTGTATCTGTAACAAGCGTATTACATAAATTTGCGATTGATAGTGCACAACCTATTTTAGCATTATGCCCTGGTGCTGCTTATGGATCTGCTAAACGCTGGCCAGAAGAATATTTTGCCAAAATTGCGCAACAACGAATTAACGCGGGTTGGCAAGTTTGGTTATTTGGATCACAGCAAGATAATATTGTGATTGAAAAAATTCGATCACAAGTTAACGGCGAAACTAGAAGTTTTGCCGGCAAAATCGATTTAATGGAAACTATTGATTTACTGTCAACTGTAAATGCTGTAGTAACTAACGATTCAGGTTTACTACACATTGCCGCAAGCTTGAATAAGCCATTAGTAGCAATCTATGGTTCTACTAGCGCGCAATTCACGCCGCCACTAGGCAAAAAATCGAAGATCGTGCAAGAACAATTATCCTGCCGGCCATGTTTCAAACGTGAATGTCCATTACGCCATTTAAATTGCATGTATTTAATTAAACCAGAGCGCGTGTTAGCCGCCATTGATGAACTTGAGGAAGCTTGATGCGAGTTTTGCTGATCAAATTATCTTCTATGGGCGACGTGATCCATACGTTACCTGCAATTACAGATGCAATGCATAATATTCCCAATTTAGAAATCACTTGGGTGATTGAACCTGGCTTTCAAGAAATTGCGCAGTGGCATCCGGCAGTAAAAGAAGTAATCGCGTTACCGCTGCGTAGTGGTAAAGTGCGCGATATTTGGCAGGCGATTAAACGCATACGCGCGCAACATTACGACTTAGTTGTAGACTCGCAAGGTTTATTGAAAAGCGCGATATTTGCCAAGTTGGCCAAAGCAAAAATTAAAGCAGGTTTAGATTGGACTTCAAGTCGCGAAGCTATAGCAAGTCTATTTTACAATCGCAAGTGTACCGTTAATTTTCAGCAACATGCGGTGGTACGAGCTAGAAAGCTATTTTCCCAGGTTTTTAGATACCAATTAGATCTATCACATCTTGATTATGGCTTACATTGGGATCAGATTACGCAATCCAATGTAGCCGAAAAACCTTACATTGTATTTTTACATGGTACAACATGGGAATCTAAGCATTGGCCAGATGAATATTGGTTTGCATTGGCTGATATCGCAGCGAGCAATGGTTATGCAGTACAAGTTACATGGGCTACACCAGAGCAAAAGGCGCGTGCCACAGCATTGGCGCAGCGTTGCTCCAATGTGCAAATGTTACCACATTTGACAATACAGCAAGCCGCTACGGTATTGCACCATGCACAAGGTGTGGTTGCAGTTGATACTGGGTTTGCGCATTTATCTGCTGCATTAGATAAACCGTTAGTTGGTATTTATGGGCCTACGGATATAAAGCAATCGGGCACAGTTGGTAACCGTAACGTAAATCTAGCATCCAAGTTTGCATGTGCACCATGTGAGCAACGAATTTGTAGATATGTGGGTGAGCGATCCGTTAATCCACCGTGCTTTCAAGAAATATCCCCGCAGCTGGTGTGGCATAATCTAATGGTTTTAATTAAAGATCCGTCATCCCGGCCAAGCCGTGCAGAGCACGGCGCAGTAGCCGGGATCTGTCATATAGAGTCATAAATATTCTGCAATGTATTTTTAGGATCGTGTAAATCGCGTAGTTGCTGTGCAGCAGCTTTAGCATTCGCATGATAATGCGCATAATTATTCAAGATTTTATTAATTGCTGCTTCAATTGTTGCTAGTTCGTAATTTGCTAATGCAATACCTGCATCATATTTTACAGCGGTGTCACCCATCCATGTATCTTGTATCGTAATAATCGGACAGCCAGCATAAAATGCATCTAAGGTAACACCGCTAAATTTGTCGTTGTAGCCGCTTTGATCATATAGCAACAAACAAATCGCATTGTTGAACAAGTTTAAATATTGGCTTTGATCTAACGTATGTTCGTGTAAAGTTAAATTATGCGTTGGAATAGCGCGTAAGGTTTGTAATGCACTTTCAGTGGCATGATCATAACGCTGCGAATTAGGAGTTGAGATTTGCACCTCAAAAGGGACATCGATATTTCTACGCCGTAGATCTTGCAGTAATTGCACTACTAACGGAAAACCTTTATCACTGCGTGCTGCGCCTGCATAGAGGACCTTTATTTTGTCATCTCCGCCAAGCACCCCAAGGGTGTGCGAGCGGGGAGCTGATCCTTGTGGTGGCGCAAAAGTAGGACATGGCACTACATGACAATTCACAAAGCCAGCACCTCTAAATACATTCAGCAACTTTTCCGTCGGCGCCAATATTGTCACATATTCATTCCCCGCCAATTTACGTAACGCGGCTAATTTCTTGTTCGTTTGCTTAAACTGATGAAAATGCAAAAATATCTTAGATTTAGATTTAAACAATTGTGCATAAAATGCTAGAAGCTTTAAATCCCACAAGTCGCTAGTGCATACAAAAATAATATTTGCTTGCATTAATAGCTTTACATATAAAAACACCTTTTGCACTTGCCGCAGCGGTCGCCAAAAGTACGCATGCGTGGTACACAGGCTATCTGACAATAACCCCGCGCCACGCTTGTCTAGCCACACATGCGCCGCAAAAGGAAACGTTTGATTAGCAGTCAGCAAACTGTGTACATAGCTGTAGCCGTGCCCGGTTTGATCAAATAAGGTTGGTTCAATTAAATTTAAAATTTGCTTAGACATTTGCTTCTGCGCTCACTGCACGCCCATGTTCATCGGCGTAACGTATGATATCGTCCTCACCTAAATATGAGCCAGATTGCACTTCAATAATTTCCAAAGGATTTGCGGTGCAATTACTAAGCTGGTGCTTTACACCTTGCGGAATAAAGGTAGATTCGTTTGCCTGTAAATATAGCGTTTCAGTACCGCGGGTAATTTTGGCCGTGCCATTTACTACAATCCAGTGCTCGCTGCGGTGCTGATGCGATTGCAAGGATAAACTTTTAGCTGGCTGCACACTAATTAACTTCACCTGAAAGCCTGTACCTACTGCGATGCAATCATACCAGCCCCACGGGCGCATGACTTTGCGATGTTCGTGCAATGCGGGATGAGTTTGATCTTTCAACTTTGCGATCAGTTGGCGAATTTCTTGGCCGCTATTTTTATTCGCAACTAATAATGCATCTGAGGTTTCGATTATTACTAGATCTTGCACGTTAAGAGTTGCTAATAGCCTATGGCGTGCATCAATTAAGCAATTACTAGTGTTATGCATTACTACACTGCCATAAGTACAATTTCCGGCAGCATCTTTATTACCATGCTCCCAAACTGCTTGCCAGTTTCCAATATCGCTCCATGCACTATGTAGCGGAAATACTGCAGCATGTGCAGTTTTTTCCATAACAGCATAGTCTATAGAAATACTTGGATTATTCGCATATTCAGGCTTGCCTAAACGTGTAAAATCTAAATCGCGAATTGCGGCCGATAATGCAGCGGTACTTGCAATTAAAATCGGATAATTGGCTGGTGCTGCCAATTCAGCAAGATATGCCGCAGGTTTAAAAAAGAACATGCCGCTGTTCCAACAGTATTCAGCATTATTTACAAATTTTTGTGCAGTAACGAGATCTGGTTTTTCAATGAATTGTGCAACACGATTATTCGCACCAATGCGTATGTAACCGTAACCTGTTTCAGGTCTGTGTGCCGGTATGCCAAATGTAACTAGCAAATTCTGTGCCACAGCATCGGCAGCAGCATCAACCGTTGCATGCAAACTATTTATGTCGGCGATCAAATGATCAGCCGGTAAAATCAGCAATGTACAATCCGGATAATTTTGCTGTGCCCATAGCGCGGCTGTTGCAATAGCTGGGGCAGTATTTCTAGCGTATGGTTCTAAAATTATGCCACTCGCACGTACATTAATTTGCCGCAGCTGCTCTGCAACTATAAATCTGTAGTCTTCATGGCAAACTATCAATGGCGCTAAAAACTTGGAATTTGCTGGAAGGCGTTGTATAGTATTTTGAAATAAACTATGCTCGCTATCGAACAAGCTTAGAAATTGTTTAGGGTATGCGGTTCTAGAAAGAGGCCATAAGCGCTCGCCAGAACCACCAGCTAGAATAACGGGCAAAATCATTTAGTTTACTCGTCGCCATTTGAATTTATGCTTTGTTGCCATCGTCGCTCGCGTCCTCATTTACTATTTGTAAACTCAGGGCGCTCGCTCCTCGGCGCCTCGCCTAAATCCAAATGGCTTAGAGTAAACACATGCGAAGTATGAATAATTCACGTATCATAACAGAATTCATGCTAAAAACTAGTTAGTTTGGGGAATTGATGACAAATAACACAGATCTTATTAAGTTAAATTTCGCAGATACCAACATATTAGTTGTCGGTGACGTGATGCTCGATCAATATTGGCATGGCGGCACATCGCGCATTTCTCCCGAAGCACCTGTGCCAGTAGTCAAAATTAAAAGAACCGATAACCGTCCTGGTGGAGCAGCTAACGTAGCAGCGAATTTAGTTGCATTAGGTAGTAACGTAAAATTATTAGGTGCGATTGGCAAAGACGGTGCTGGTGAAATATTAAGCCAAATCGTTGAAGAAAAGAATATCCCCCATTCGCTAATTGCATTAGATAATTTTGGCACCATTGTAAAACTGCGAGTGTTATGCAGGCATCAACAGATGATTCGTTTAGATCACGAAGATGATCTTGAAACGATTACGCTAGACAATTTACGTGCAATTTACGATGCGTATGCTTCAGAAGTTTCGAATTACAACACGGTTGTTCTTTCTGATTACGCTAAAGGCGTATTAAATAATCCACGGCCATATATAGATGTGGCAAATGCATTTGGCATTCCGGTTATTGTGGATCCTAAAAATAGTGACTTTAACGTATACAAAGGTGCGTATATCGTTAAACCGAATTTATCGGAATTTGAAAGCATAGTTGGTAAATGCTCGTCGTTAGAAATCCTCGAGGAACGTGCGCGCACTTTAATGCATTCTTGTGGCATTCATAATTTAGTTATTACGCGTGGTGGGGATGGAATTTCGGTTGTGCCTTTAAACGGTGCCGCAGCACATTTACCAGCATGTAGCGGTGAAGTTTATGACGTCACTGGTGCAGGTGATACCGTCATTGCAGTATTTGCTGCAGCGTTAAGCTCTAAGTTAGATTTAATTAAAGCAGCACACATTAGCACCATAGCTGCCGGCATAGCTGTGTCTAAAGTTGGTACTAGCAGTGTCAGTTTGCAAGAAATCAAGCATGCCATGGATAAACCAAAAGAATTACCTACCGGCATTTTACAGCCCGAAGTATTGCGCGATGTAATTAAGCAAAGCCAAGCACGTGGTGAAAAGGTTGTATTCGTGAATGGTTGTTATGATTTAATTCATTACGGCCATGTGCGTTATTTAGAACGCGCGCGTGCATTGGGTGATCGTTTAGTGATTGGCATCAACTCTGATGAATCAATTAAACGCCTCAAAGGCCCTGATCGCCCAATGTACAATATTCAACAGCGCATGGAAGTGCTTTCAGCACTCAAGTGTGTAGACTGGGTAGTACCATTTGGTGAAGATCGCCCTGGAACTTTAGTAGAATTTTTAAATCCCGACATTATAGCCAAGACTGACGAAAAGTTTAAAACTATAGAAGAAATTCCAGCGGGCGAAGGCGTAGAGCACGTGCTCGCCAATGGTGGCAGTGTACAATTTATCAGCCGCACACCGGACGTTTCCTCCACGCAAATGATCGAGCGGTTTGAGGATATAAAATAGTAGCTTAATTAGAAAAACAATCTACAAGCCTGTTTATTATTTGTTATAGGTGGAGAAGAATGAACCGCACCGTT
>DATIHV010000188.1:0-5841 GCA_035480295.1 Gammaproteobacteria bacterium | reverse complement strand
TTGTACTCTTTTTAGGAGTTGTTCGGGACTCCGCCGTTGTTGATCCATTATATATCCGTCTATAAAATACGCGGGTTTTGTGTTACAATACCCACTTTACTTAATTATACAAAGGTTTAACACAAATGCGTTGCTCAGCGTATTGTATTGCCTCTAGCATCACTACAGTTAAGTTATTTGATCACCTTAAAGTGTCATATAACGTTAAACGTTTTAGAGAGGTCATACACGTAAAATTACCAACCAATGATCAGCAAGAAGGAGATGTTTTTATATTTCCTTATGCGTCCATTGTTTGTTGGGGATTAACGGAAGATCAAGAGCAAGTATTGTTGAGCACGATTCGGGTATTTGAAGTACAGGCAATGGAAGTGCCATGCTTTGATGAATTCACGTATGTATACGGCACTAAAGCTAATATCATTGAAGACGAAATTACCCTGCCAGATCATGAAATATTAACTAAGCTGGCCTTTTCGCACGGTATAGCTCAGTCTGTGAAGCTTGACTCGTTTGAACAAACCATTCAAAAGACTGTAGATTTAACGCGTGAACTTCCACACCGCATGGCAACGCAAGGTAAAATCAATTTATCTGGCAAGCAACTGCAACGTATGATGGGTCGGTTGTTTATAGATCGTCATTCTATAAATTTACATCAAGAATTATTGGATACGCCTGAGTTCTTTTGGGAATATTCCGAATTAGAACCAATTTATAAACTCACTGCACATTATTTAGATCGTGAGCGCCGCGTTAACGTGTTGAACCAACGCCTAACGGTGTTAAAAGAAATGTTCGATATGTTAAATGATCAATACAACCATAAACAATCAGCGCACCTGGAATGGGCGGTTATCTGGTTGATTGCTATTGAAGTTACTTTGGCTTTAGCTAAAGATATTTTCCATTTGATTTAAACATTCAATTAATTCGTATCCTTAGGCTTAGTACTCAATAGATCTTTTAGCTGTTCCTCTAAACTATTATTTTTACTTGCGGCACGTTGCTGCGCTTTGCGTGTTTTATCCACGTCTTCCGCAACAGTGATGTGTGGTTTATTCGGCAGAGCCATGGCGTCTTTAGGAAATAGTTTTGTCATGTCTAACACCGTGTCTTCAATCTTCGCCAATGTTTTTACCGTATCTAATACTTTGGTTTTATCTTCATACTTTTGCTTGGCGTTCATAATCGCCTTTGAATACAGCAAGCGACTAAGCGCCACTGTGCCAGCAATTACTGGGCCCAAGAACGGTAACGCCGGCGCCGCCGGAGAGCATAAAATCGCTGTAGTTACCGCAAGCGCAACCATAAGAAGTGTGGCGGATAATGCTAGCGCCAACTTTTCATTGCGATCTGCGTGATGAAAATAATAAGGTAAAGTTGCGCAGCATTCTACTACGCCATCTATACAAGGAATAAATCCAGTTACTTTGCGAAAGCGAGCTTGGTTTTGTTTAGAAACAGTAACATTTATAAATGCTTCAAATTTATTGCCAATGCTTTTCATCATGGCGTTTGGCGCAGGAAACTTCGTAGTTTCTTCGTGAGCGGCTTCTTGCAATTTGTGCGTTATTTCTAAGGCGTCATTGAGAAAAGGAATAAGATTTGTATTGTCTGGAATAAACTTTGCGGTATCAATTATTCTATTTAGCAACTCGTATGATTTATCTGCAGCACTTTTTAGATCTGTACCACTTAGTGATTTTTTCGTTTGTAGTTTATCGGCTAGTGCGTGTAACTGTTGCACATCGTCTTCTAATGCAGGGACGTCGGTAGTATGTCCTGGCGATGCAAGTTGATTTGTTAGATCTAGCATGCCGTTTTTAATACTATCTAATTTCTCTAATGTATCAGAAATTCTGGTTTTATCTTCATAGCGATCCTTGGCGTTATGTATAATTTGTGCAAATAACATTCTGCCAAATAACACTAAAGAAGGAACTGCTGGCACAAGTAATGGCACTACAGCTGCCAGCGGCGTACAAAACATCGCAATTGTCACTGCCATAGCCGTAACTAATAATACCGATGATAAAATTAGCGCAACTTTTTCATGTCGATCTGCGTGATTAAAATAATAAGGCAAGCTGATGCAGCATTCCACTACGCCATCAATGCAAGGAATTAATCCTACTGCTTTACGCAAGTATTGCTGATTTTTTTTAGAAATGGTTTTATTTAAAAACCCTTCAAACGTAGTAGTAATTTTTTTCATCACCACATTTGGAGATGAAAATTTAATCGATTCTTCCTGTGCTACTTGATACAGCTGTTCGGTAATACTTGTTGCGCTTGTTAGCAGTTTTTCCAATTCAGGATTATCTGTGATTAATTTTGCACCATTTCTTAATCTAACAAGCACTTCATGCGATCTGTTAGTGGCTTCAATGATTTCTGCAACACTAGGCCTTTTTGCGTTTTGTATGGTTGCAGCTAATTCATTTAGCTGTGCTACAGAATATGCTAATGAAAGATTATCTTTAGCGGGAGACTTATTCATGTTATACCCTGATGCCTTCAACAGCGATTGTCATCTTTTTAATATAGCATACTGGTTTAGGCCTAACTTTAAATATTATTGACACCAGGTCTGCACAATAAGTAAACTTTAGGTATACAACATTACAACAGGAAGTAAAGCATGAGAGTCAAAGGCACACGCGCTCACGAAGTAATAACCAATATACGCGAAGTTTTACAAGGGCAAGAAAGCGGCACATCCCCAGCGCCTCGCATTAAACAACTATTTTCACAAACAAATTTGTTAATTGATCAAATAGGTGATTACGACGAGAATTCAGTTGATGTAGTTGATATCGCAAAATTGGTGTTAGGGTTCTTCAATAATTTACCTAGCGAGGATCATGATTATATTCGTAAGAATTGTCTGGATCAAGTTCTTGTGCAGTTGTTGTGGCAGGAAGATATTACCGACGATCTACTATTTAGTGACGATGAAGCTGTTGAATTGGCAACCTCACTATTGCATGGCATGATTATTGAAATTAAAAAAGATACTCCAGACAATGCAGTTGCCATTTTATTTGAGCTATTCAATGCTTTGAACAAGCCGGTATTTCTGGCAACTCAGAATGTCGTAATTGCGCGTGAAATGGTAGCTGCAAACATATTACAATACATTCAATCATTTATTATTGCGGGAAATACACGTGCACTACTTAATATTTTGCATCGTAATGCTGCAGCGGTAGATTTTTTAACTGAACATGAATTATCCAGCATGTTGCCGAACGAGTTTGGCGAAATGTTGCCGTTGCGTACACATATGGAAATCTTTAAAGTATCTGATCCAAATCCTAAAGCGGCTGTGTTAATGGGATCAACATCAGATTGGACATTGATGGAGCCAGCCGCACAAACTTTTAAAGAGTTGGGAATACCAATAAAAGTAGCAATTTTATCTGCACATCGAAACGCCGATCGCGTACCAATATTTGCACAGTGGGCGCAAGACAATGACATTGACGTAATTGTAGCTGGTGCCGGTGGCGCAGCAGCTCTACCGGGATCTATAGCCGCAACATTCTCATGTATACCGGTGATTGGAGTGCCATTAAAGAATCCAACTATGCCACTTGATGGAATGGAAGCGTTAACGGCGATATCGCAAATGCCACCCGGTGTGCCAGCACTTACTGTTGGTATAAATGCTGCAAAAAATGCGGCTATCGCTGCAACGACAATTCTATCTATAAAAGACCCAGAAATTAAAAACCGCCTTAAACGCTACAACAATAAAGTTCAAGCAGATGCAATTGCGCAATCTAACGACTTTACCCGTGTTGGGTGGGACAATTGGAGTGGCGAAGTTAAACGTCGTGATGATGCAAAGCGTACGAAATTAATGACCACTGCATTTGATAATACGCCAATGCAAGCATTTCCTGCTACATCGTCTGCAGTGTCTACAATGCAGAATGGCAATGGTAATGGTAATGATAAATCTACACTTACTGCAGATGGATCGTCATTCGTGCCAACTTTTAGATAAGGCTTGTTTAGCTGGTGAATTGCATACGTTTTGTAGACTGCAATTCACTGGCTTGTGCTACACCCCCGTATACATTGCCGGGAATAATCACACTAGTGTCCGGTGATTTTAAATCTAGATATGTATCTGGATATTTTGCACCTTGCTCTATACAAGAAATAAAGTATTCAGAACCTTCGGCAATCGCCACGTTGGTAATTTTAAACTGCGTGTTCATCGGGAATGGCGTCATAGTTTCTACTTGTCCATCGGAATTAGCTACAACCATCAAACTAGACGTATTAGGATGCACCGGCGGATTTGGTGCAAACAATGGATTTGAACCTTGGTTAGCATTCCACACTTTTTGTGCTGCATTAGAATTAAAATCATGGTACAGCGTCACAGTTGAGCAGCCGGGAAAATCAATTACTACGGAACCGTTCTTAGTAATGCCACTAGTATTTATATAAGCACTATGGCCCTGCTTTAAAGTGTAAGGATCAGTATTTGGGGTTGGCGGAGGACTTGGCGGTTTTTGTGGATGATGATGTTTTGTTTTATGCTGCCATAGTAGATATGCCATCGTATTCCCTTACCTTTGTTGACACACCTCAAGTATAGTGCTTTTTCCTTCAAACTCCTCTATATTTTTATTAGGACGCTAAGGTGACGTGGAATTCAATATGCCCCAATCTATGAAAAAACAACGCGGTGCATTCCTAGTAATAGGTATGATGTTATTGATCGTACTATCTGCACTTAGCATAGCAGCAATGTCAATTGCGTATACGTCAACCAAGGTTGGGCGCAACTATAGCAAATTCGAATCGGCGCAGATGCGAGCAGTTACTATGGCAGCTTATGCTAAACGGGTTCTTTCGTCTTACACTGACGGCGTTTGGCCTGATCCACAAACATGTAATAGCACTGGTACATGTAACGGCCTTGCTGGTTACCCAGACTGGGGTCAAAGGCCTGTTTTTACCTGGTCCTCTGGTATTTCTGATGGTGACTTAGCTGGCGGGCAATCCGATGCCTGGTGGACTAGCCATGGCTATGGTTTTCCGGGAGGATTTGGCGGTGGCGGGAACGCTAGAGTAATAGTTAAGATAGTGAGTCAAAGCTCAACCGACCCTTGGCCCATCTTGTACAGAATCACGGGCTATGGTACCGATAGCACTGGCACAGTACGCGCAACTGCGACTTTATACCATCAAAGGCTTAGTTTCTGGCCTGATCCATATCCAGCATCCGGCTATAATTTGTATACTGCAGGAAACAACGGTTGTTCTCAGGGGTGCCCATATGGCAGTTGTTGTAATTCCAGTGGTGTGTGTTCAACCAGTCAAGCTACCTGTGAAAGCAATTATGGATCATATGTTCCCGCAGGTTGGTCGTGCGGTGGTTGGTTTGTCAACATGCGTGGCTTTAGTTATAACGCCATGTGCTACAACGGCTACCCCCTTATGCAGGACATGCTTTACTATGCTAGACCTGCGCAAGCTGAGATAGCAAATTGGGTTAAATCACATGGCAGCTGTCCAGGTGATAGGGATGCCTGCTCTCTAAGCTATGACGGCTATGTTGGGGCTGTTGCTGTTTCGTATGTCTACGCTTACTATTGTAGTTTTTTTGTTGCACAAAATGGAAACTATTGGGGTAATTCTAACAGTGGACTAGTTTTTGGGACCACTGGTGTTCTCAGTCAATATGGCACTCTTCCGTGGGGATGTCGCGCAGCTGGAAACCCAACACTGCCAGCAAATTTAGTCCCGCCACAGTGTACTGGAGAATTGGGCAACGTTAATTGCAATGGTAATTATAATGGTAATATTACTATATGT
>DATIHV010000187.1:0-1644 GCA_035480295.1 Gammaproteobacteria bacterium | reverse complement strand
CGCTGTAGGTTTCTACGACCGGTACAGTTGCTGCTGCAGAAGCAAGGGAAGATTGGGCTATAGCTTCTTCAACATTTTGTGGGGCGACAGCTGGTTGCGAAAATATTGGCGCTGCAGCAGCCGCTAGTGCTATTGCAGGAGCAGCAATATTTGCAGACGTGGTTTCAAATGCATGTTGCGGCACAATTTCAGGCGTCTCAATCACAGGCTTGGTCGAGGCATCAATCGGAGTATCTAGTTGTTGATTCGCTGATACTTCAATTACGCGTGTAGCTGGCGTCGCATTTAGGTGCCCGAGCAATGTTGTAACTCTGGTTGGATGTATTTGCTGCATGAAGCGTTGTATGCGGTTTTCACGTGCTATATCTTGCGGAGTAACTTCTGGTGCGTCTATGTCAATTTCAACGCCGTCGTTGATAAGTTCTTGGGTTGTAGCTGCAGAACGATCTGCGATTGTTTCAACAGGTGTACTGATAATCGGAGTAGGTTGTACAAATGGTTTTGAAGCAGTTACTATGAGTTCCGATCTTGTTACGCTTGAAGCTTGTGGTGCATTCATAATATTATCAAGTAATTGTAATGCGTGTGCTTTGTTTCTAAGGAATAAAGCATGCGTTGCTATTGCTTCATTAATAGCATTTAGAGCCATCAAGTCCTGCTCATTCGCTCTGTTTGCTAATTCTAATTCGTCGCGTACCTGTGCAATGCGGGTTTGCAGTCTTTCTATGCATTTAGTGATAAGTTGTGCGCGCATATTGTTAGTAGTTTCTATACCGGCGTCAGGAGGAAATGCTGCAACTAGATTGTCGGATTGATTCGGAGCTATACGCGATAATAACGCATTAACGATATCATTGGCTTGCGCAAGAAGTGGGCGGGTTTCATCAATACTTAGGCCATATTCGGCTAATTTCTTGTTAATGCCAGAAATCATTTGTTTTAGCTCTAAATCATTACCAGACATAAAAACTACCTCATCTGTGTAAATGGGTGCCACTGCACCTATTGTTATTCTTATATATGCGTCTCGATAGGCAGGATTCTAACAAATAGCGTGTGGACGCGCAAGTCACGCTTACACGCCTTCTAATCTTTAAGTTCTTTATGTAGCGAAAATTGCGATTTTCGGAGGCGTAAAACTTGTTTATTATCACCGGATGATACTATACTACATGAGTAAACGTTGTGGAAAACAAGGATTATACCCTCGATGCGTTATTAGACATGAATGGGGAGATATATTTTTACCTAGTGGCTATTGGTACAAAATTGCGGCTAGGCGACTAAGAATAGCGGATAGTAATTTTCCTGAAAACGTAAAATATTCTTTAACACTTCATAGCCCTGATGGGAAGAGAGTTTTGGGATATGACAATGCTCATCCAATAGTAGGATGTAAATTTGATGAGCCGTTTGATCATGTACACAAAGGTGCAAGAATTGTTAAATATCCCTATAAAGGCGCCATGCAGCTAATGACCGATTTTTTCAGGGATATTGACGTGATTTTAGATCTGAGGCGAGAGTATGAACATGAAATCTAAAACATTAAGAATTGGTATAGCTTCTCCAGATTCTTACAAAGCTCGTGTCTTTGCGATTGTTAGAGGAGAACATAAAGTTCATAAAGATGAGCCAAAGATC
>DATIHV010000186.1:0-9159 GCA_035480295.1 Gammaproteobacteria bacterium | reverse complement strand
CGCGCGATGGGGAAGAAAAAACCTGAAGAAATGGCGCAGCAACGTGAAATCTTTACTGAAGGTGCAGTGGCGCGTGGCGTTGACAAGCGTAAAGCAACATATATTTTCGATTTGATGGAAAAGTTTGCTGGTTACGGTTTTAACAAATCACATTCGGCAGCTTATGCACTCGTATCCTATCAAACCGCTTGGTTAAAAGCGCATTACCCGGCAGAGTTTATGGCTGCAGTTTTGTCTGCCGATATGTCGCATACTGATAAAATCGTGCTAATGATTGAGGATTGTAGGCAAATTGGTTTAAAAATCGTATCGCCAAACGTTAATCATAGCGCGTATAAATTTTCGGTTGATGCGCAGAATCGCATAGTCTATGGTCTAGGTGCCATCAAAGGTGTTGGTGAAGGTGCTATTGAAAACATCATGCAAGTACGCGCTGAGCGCGGACCATTTAAAGACTTATTTGATTTGTGTATCAACATAGATAATCGCAAAGTGACGCGGCGGACCCTTGAAGCGCTAGTCTTTGCCGGTGCACTCGATGTGTTTGGCATGCATCGTGCCGCATTGATGGGCAATCTTGAGGCAGCGTTGCAAGCCTCAGATCAATTACATAAGAATGCCAATTTAGGTCAAACTGATTTGTTTAGCGATCAAATATCTTCAGCGGACTTGGGAATTATGGCACCCAGTTCTGTATTTCCTGAATGGTCTGATCAAACGCGTTTAACTAATGAAAAGACGTCTTTAGGCTTATATTTGACTGGACATCCTATTACGCGCTTCGAACCGGAGTTAAACAAACTTATTACGCATAAAATTATTAACTTACGTCCCGGCGGACGTAACGATAAACAAATTATTGCTGGTTTGATTGTAGCTGTGCGCACCATGAACACCAAGCGTGGCGATAGAATGGCATTTATTACTCTCGAGGATCGCACCGGTCGGCAAGAAGTTGCCATCTTTTCTGATTTATTCACTGAAGTGCGTGAGTTACTTAAAAAAGATACATTAGTAATTGTACAGGGCAATGCGGCAAATGATGAATATTCAGGTGGCGTAAAAGTACGCGCACTCAAACTTTATGATTTACTTGCCGCACGCGTAGCGTTTGCACAGAAAATTCGTTTAGAAGTAGATGCGGGAGAAGGCCTTGCCGCGGATTTTGTTGATCGTCTAAAAACCACCTTGCAGCCATTTACTAGCGGCACATGCAAAGTAGAATTGCAATACAAACGTGCTGCCGCGTCGGCGCTTATGCATTTTGGTTCTGAATGGCTGGTCAAGCCTACGGACGACTTGTTGCAAGCCGTAGAAGGCTTGGCGCTAGGGAAGGTTACAGCTACCGTGTGTTATAATGATTAGTTACCTAGATTGCACATGTCGTGTTTCTCTGCCGTAGATCTTTATATTTACTCAGCGGCCGCGGCAAGTACATCCCTGTAGGCTTATTTGCGCATCCCTGCGCAAAAAGCCGCTTCGCAAACATAAAGATCTACGGCAGGGAACTTCATTGCTGCCTAGACTGGGCAATGATCTTAAAAGCTCGTGTTTTTAGATACATGGCATTGAAATAGGATGTGATTATCGATAAGATCCTGAATTATTACGCCATCTCGGCTAAGCAATCAAAGAGTGAGCAGAAACCGGGATCATTCATAAAGGGGTGCCATCATGATTAAAAAATATACCGCGCAAAAACTAATAGTCTTAGTTTTAAGTTTATTCCTTGGCTCCTATCTGCCTGCGGCATTTGCAGCTGAAAGCGCCATAGTTAGCCTCAAGCAAACAGGTCAAGCCTTTGCAACTATTGCAAAAGAAGTTTCTCCAGCCGTGGTAAATATTCAGTCTGATCAAGTACCAGGCAATGGCGAAACGGGTGATGCAGGCGATGCATCTGAACTTGACGATATCCCGCCACAGTTCCAGGAATTTTTTAAACAATTTGATCCAAACGGTCAATTTCGTCGCCAACCGGTTATGCGTCAAGGGTCAGGTTTTATAATTTCTGACGATGGTTACATTGTTACCAATAACCATCTAGTTCAAAACGCAACCAAGATAACTGTCAAATTACAAAATGATGACGAATATGTTGCTAAAGTTATTGGCACTGATCCGCAAACTGATATTGCGGTGGTAAAAATCAATGCTAAGAAGTTGCCAATTGTGCAACTTGGTGACTCTGATAAAACCGAAGTCGGAGAATGGGTAGTAGCCTTAGGTAATCCATTTGGTCTATCGCATTCGCTATCTTCCGGTATTCTAAGTGCTAAGGGTCGCAGCAGTGTGGGCTTAGCAGATTACGAAAACTTTTTGCAAACTGACGCGGCGATTAACCCAGGAAATTCTGGTGGGCCGCTGCTAGATCTAGAAGGCAAAGTTATCGGGATCAATACAGCTATATTTAGTCGATCAGGCGGTTACATGGGAATTGGTTTCGCGATCCCTATTAACATGGCTAAAACAATTATTGATCAACTGATCACCAAGGGTAATGTGATACGCGGTTATTTGGGTGTGAAGATTCAACCAATGACCAAGGATCTAGCGTCATCTTTTGGTGTAACCGAAAACAAGGGTATCTTGGTCTCGCAAGTTGAACCTGGAGCTCCAGCAGATAAAGCAGGCATTAAACAAGGTGATGTGATCATATCGCTTAACGGTCAACCTGTGACAAATATCGGTGACTTCCGCAATACAATTGCTACTAGTGGTCCAGACAGCAAACACATGCTGGGCATTTTACGCGACAAGAAAACTTTAGAATTGCAAGCTACTGTTGGCAATCTGAGCAACAGCCTTGCAGCAAATAAACTCGAAAAAGAAGATCCACAATTGTTCAGCAAACTTGGTTTAAGTGTACAAACCTTAACCGAAGATATTGCTGGAAAAATTGGCGCTAAAGCTGGTGAAGGCATTGTAGTAAGTAGTGTTAAACCAGGATCTCTAGCTGAGCTTGCAGGACTAGGGCGCGGATCAGTGATTCTTGAAGTTAATCGCCATAAGGTTAACGATTTGAGTAAATTCAAATCTACCGTAGAAAGTGCAGTGAAGAGTAAAAAAGTATTATTGTTGGTGCAAGATCAACAATATGGAACAAGATACGTAGTCATTAATATCGGATAGTAATAATTGAACGTTGAAATTTTTGTACCCGCAGCTGCGCGAGCAGCTGACGGGTTTGTGACGATTGGTATAGGTTTTATTTTTGTAAAGCATAATGATATTCACGATCTATTATGGAAACTAGAGCAAAGTGGCTTATTAGATCCAGATACCGTTACGCAAACGCATCATCAAATTCAGCTACGGATCCGCCAGGAAGTAACAGTTGCCGAACTATTGGCTGAAATTCCTAACGGAGTTGTTAATACTATTGTTTTAGATTCTGTTCCTGAATCTCAGGAACAAAAGCAAAATTTGAATAGAACATTTGCTGAACTAGCAGTATTGGCAAACAAAAATGCTGCTGCACTCTTTAAGCCAAGGCAGAGTGCAGCTTTATAGGCCTTAGCTTGCTATAAGAGATAGCGCCGTATTAGTAGCTGTGCTCTGTGCAGCTTCCATGTCTCTGTGTTCCGCTATTTGTCTCATTAATGCCACGTTAGGAATTATATTATTGTGTTCTAGCGGCAAGCCGGTAGCTGGTGATAATGCCTGTCTTCCACGATTTTGCGCAAACCAATCTTCAATTGCTGCTTTTTCGTAACTGTGTCCATCTGCCGCTATAACCGGATGCTGCATTAATTCTTTAGTAATTGGACAATAATATGTGCGCGCGATGTTTTCTGGAACGGAAGTCGCGTAGTACATCGGGGTCACACCTGGCGCGGCTGATAGCCTATGCACTACTGAAGCCAGTGCGCGCACATTTGTGACGTCAAAATCTTGCCAGCGCACTTTAAGACTGGTGTCGTATGTGAACACAATTTGATTATCCCTTAAAAATTTTTCCAACCTTGCATTTTCGAATTGCCAAATCGCAGCGTCCTCATAGTATGTTGGATGCAGACGTAATGTGCAGCTTTCATTTGGCGTATAATAGCTCGGCTTACATGGATAAAACAAAACTACACAAGGTAAAATATCATTAAATGCGTGGATAGCAAGCAAGAATTCTAGATCGTGATGCAATGGGACTGCTAATTCACCTGGTATGCGGGCTTGTGGGTTGGTTTGTAAAACTGTTGCAACCCTTGCTATAGCATCACGTTTATGTGTTGCTTCCGGTTGCAAGGTAATTGTTTCGGTAATGTGCGGTTCTTGATTGAGCCTCGCATTTATGTAATCAGCGCGCCCATTATGCCTCTCCATGGTATCGTAAGAGCGGTAGGTGGGAACACGACGATTAAATTCAGCGGCTAGGCTTTGTGCATGTAGGTCTTGATGATGCTCGCGTAAAATTGGTGATTGCGCATATAACGCTTCTAATTGTTGATAAGATGGCCGTATGGTATCGGGACGTGTGTTATAAAACCCTTCAGCTATAATAGTTGCTTTATTCCTTGGATCATCCACCGTTGCAAAATTAGCTTTGCGACTCCAAATTTCGTTACCAATCTCTTGTGCTTTCTGTCTACGTAAATACTCTAGCCCGATTATTTTAACTAAGCGCATTTTTTCACCTCATCGTTATGCATCTAAAAACTTTTCTGCATCCAATGCTGCCATACAGCCAGATCCTGCTGACGTAACTGCTTGTCTATATATAGAGTCTGCCACATCTCCGGCAGCAAAAACACCCGGCACGCTAGTTGCAGTCGCATTGCCCTTGGTGCCACTTTGTACCTTTATATATCCGGTATCAGACATTTCTAATTGTCCGGAAAATATTTGTGTATTGGGTTGATGACCAATGGCAATAAATACTGCTTTGACAGGAATGTCTTTAGTTTCGCCACTGTTATTATCTTTTAAGCGGATGCCAGTAACGCCTTGTTCATCACCAAGAATTTCCATGGTTTGTTTATTCCATTCAACGGCAATATTGCCGCCGTTGGTTTTGGCCATAACTTTGTCGCCAAGAATTTTTTCACCCCGGAATTTATCGCGGCGGTGGATCAGCGTTACATGCTTAGCGATGTTTGCCATAAATAGCGCTTCTTCTAATGCAGTATTCCCGCCGCCAACCACAGCTACATCTTGCCCCTGAAAAAAGAAGCCATCGCAGGTGGCACATGCTGAAACACCTCGGTTGCGATATTTGGTCTCTGAATCTATGCCAAGATACTTCGCACTAGCACCAGTCGCGATAATCACTGCATCGCAAGTATAGGTAGCATCATCACCGTGCAGTGTGAATGGTCGTTTAGAAAAATCTACTTTAGAAATTTGATCAAATATAATTTCAGTATTAAAACGTTGCGCATGTTGCTCCATGCGTGCCATTAAATCTGGGCCTTGCAAACCTTCGACATCACCTGGCCAATTGTCGACATCAGTAGTCGTCATTAGTTGCCCGCCTTTTTCAATGCCGGTTATGATTACAGGTTTTAAATTAGCGCGTGCGGCATAAACTGCAGCTGAATAACCTGCAGGGCCAGAGCCTATTATTATTAATCGGTGATGAATATTTTGACCCATAGTAAAAGTGTCTCCGCTACGCCTATAATGATATTGATCAATTGGCATAGTAAAGCAAAAAATGGCTAAAGTGAAGCGCGAAAAGTTAAGTAACAAACAATCTGAAAGTGGTTCAACTACCTTTGCGTCGCGGTGCATTAAGGAAGTAGGGTTTATTTCCTTCGGAGCCTTGTCAATATTCCTGTTGGTAGCCCTAATAACATACAACAACAGCGATACTGGTTGGTCCCATGCCAATAGTGCGAGCCAGAGTGCCAATGCTGCAGGGGCTGTGGGCGCCTGGATGGCGGATTGTTTACTTAATTTTTTTGGATATATCGCATATTTATTTCCGGTAGCAGTATTTTTGGCTGGTTTCCTGTTGCTAAAAACCAAATCCTTGCCCAAACACGCTGACTTAATTTGGGGTTTCAATGTTACAGGCCTGGTGCTAGCGCTAGCTAGTGGATGTGCATTGACTGATATAGCGTTGCGTTCGTTTACGTTAACTAGTTTGCCAGGACCAAGTGGCGGCATTATTGGCAGTTTATTAGCCGAATTGTTAGTGCCAAAGTTTAGCACTGCTGGATCCGTGTTATTGTTTTTAGCCATTTTTATGATTGGCATAACCATTGGTACTGGCATATCGTGGGTGCGCCTAATGGAAATGATTGGTAAAGCTACCATCAAGACAATTTTGAATTACAAGTCTTGGTTACAGAAGCTCGGTAAACGCGAAATAGCAAAAGAATTTTTTCCTGCGCATGAAGATAAGCACATTGAACCAACATTGTCTGCGCCAATTAAACGCAATAGATTTTTAAAATCTAAATTAGAAATTGTCAGTCCAGAACCTGTAGCAAAACCAATTGCCAAGAAGGTATTATCGGACAGAAAACCATCATCCGGTACTAGTAAATTACCGGATCTGGAATTGCTAGAGCCAGCACCACCTAGCGATCCAAAAAAGCATTACTCAATGGCAGTATTAGAAAATTTATCGCGCGAAGTAGAAGAGCATTTATTAGATTTTGGCGCCGAAGTAAAAGTAGTAGCAGTGTGCCCTGGACCGATCATCACGCGTTTTGAAATGACGCTCGCGCCAGGTCTTAAGGTTAGCAAAATTAGCGGTCTGGCCAAAGATTTAGCACGTTCATTGTCGGTAACCTCAGTACGCGTAGTTGAAGTTATTCCGGGTAAAGCAGTAGTAGGGTTAGAAATCCCAAATAAATATCGTGAAATTGTTAAATTGCGTGACGTATTAGAATCACCACAATATCAAGAACGCGAAGGCGCTTTAAACATCGCCTTAGGTAAAGATATTTCTGGTGAGCCAGTAGTGGTTAGTTTAGATCGCATGCCGCATTTATTAGTAGCAGGTACCACCGGTTCAGGTAAATCGGTAGGTGTGAACGTAATGTTGTTAAGCTTGCTGTACAAAGCAACGCCTACAGATTTACGTTTAATATTGATTGATCCAAAAATGTTGGAACTTTCAATTTACGATGGCATTGGCCACTTATTAACTCCAGTTGTTACTGACATGAATGATGCAGCTAACGCGTTACGTTGGTGCGTTGCAGAAATGGAGCGCAGGTACCAACTAATGGCAGCAGTGGGGGTGCGTAATCTGGCCGGATTTAATGCCAAAGTTACACAGGCCGCTGCTAACGGCAAACCACTGTTAGATCCATTATGGGATCCAAATTCAGGAGGTGTCGCGCCTAATTTAGAAAAGCTACCGTTCATTGTGGTAATCATTGATGAATTTGCTGACATGATGATGGTAGTTGGCAAAAAAGTTGAAGAGTTGATTGCGCGCATTGCGCAAAAAGCGCGCGCTGCTGGAATTCATTTAATTTTGGCTACGCAACGACCATCAGTTGATGTGATCACGGGATTAATTAAAGCCAATGTGCCAACCCGAATTGCGTTCCAAGTATCTTCTCGTATTGATTCACGTACCATTTTAGATCAACAGGGTGCGGAACAATTGTTGGGCCATGGTGATATGTTATATTTGGCGCCGGGTACCGGGATCCCAACGCGTGTGCATGGGGCTTTTGTATCTGACGAAGAAGTACATGCGGTAGTAAATGCATTAAAGCAAAACTCACCACCACCAGAATACATAGAAGAAATAGCCAATAGCGTGTTGCCTGTAGCTGGCATTGACGCTATGAGCGATTTGGGCGAACAAGATCCGCTCTATGATGAGGCAGTTGCCATAGTTACTGAAACGCGTAAGGCGTCCATTTCCTATTTGCAAAGACGCCTCAAAATCGGGTATAATCGGTCAGCTAGATTAATAGAGGCCATGGAAACCGCAGGAGTTGTCTCCGAAATGCTTTCTAATGGTGTGCGCGAAGTATTGGCGTTCGACGCTCCGAGGAAATAATTACTTATGTTACGAACAATTCGTTTACTTGCTAAGACCATGGCGGTCGTTGCTATATCAAGCACCGTACAAGCCCAAACAGATCTACAATCTCGCCTAGCTGGAATAACTTCCATGCAAGCTAAATTTAACCAAAACGTATACAGTGAGAATAACAAGCTGCTGCACACGTATAGCGGGCAAATGGAATTTAAAAAACCTAATTCATTTCGTTGGGAAGTATTGCAGCCAGATCCAAGCTTGCTTGTGACCGACGGCAAAAAGCTGTGGAATTATGACGCGGATTTAGAACAGGTCACCGTGCAAAAATATAATGCCAATAAAGAATTGACACCATTGAGCTTTGTTTTGGAAGATCCGGCTAAATTAAATCAAAACTTTAGCATTGAAGCAAAAGCGCGGGATTGTTATAAGTTAACTCCAAAGGAAGAAAATTCTAACTTTGTGAATGTAGAAGTGTGCTTTAAAGATCTAGCAATTTCTTCTGTAAACATTCTTGATCATCTTGGACAAAATTCCGCATTTGAATTTATGCAGGTTGTAAACAACCGTAACATCGCAGATCAAAGATTTTCATTTAAGCCACCGGCTGGTGTGGATGTGGTTGGCGAATAATGTTAGACATTCAATTACTGCGTGACGATATTAATGAAGTTGCAAAACGTTTAGCTACCCGTGGCTACACTTTAGATGTTGCAAGGTTTAACAAATTAGATCAACAGCGTAAAGCATTGCAAACTGAAGTCCAAGAAATTCAAAATCAACGCAACACACAATCTAAACTAATTGGACAAGCTAAATCGCGCGGTGAAAATGTTGATGATATCATGGCCGCGGTCGCAAAGCTGCTGGACGATTTAAAAGCGAAGGAACAAGCTTTAACTGAATTGCAAACTGAAATTCAGACCATGATGTTAGAAATTCCTAATGTCCCACATGATTCCGTACCGGTTGGCAAAAGCGAAGCAGATAATGTGGTAGTGCGTACTGTGGGAGATGTGCCCAAATTTGATTTTACGCCTAAAGAGCATTTTGAATTGGCGCCATGTATCAAGGGCGGCATGAATTTTGACACGTCAGTAAAACTGTCAGGCACAGGATTTGTAGTGCTGGACGGTCCTGTTGCACGCTTGCAACGTGCATTGACACAATTTATGTTGGATTTGCATACTACTGAACATGGTTACACAGAAAAG
>DATIHV010000185.1:0-2122 GCA_035480295.1 Gammaproteobacteria bacterium | reverse complement strand
GTTTTTTAAGCAGGGTTAAATGTTATGAGTTGGTTTACGAAGTTAATGCCGTCGAAGATACGGCCTTCTGATACACAAAAGAAGAAGGGAGTGCCTGAAGGGCTATGGTCAAAATGTCCAGAATGTACTTCATTTTTATTTGTGAGTGAACTCGAGCGCAATCTCGAAGTTTGCCCAAAATGTAATTATCATCATCGTATTAGTGCGCGTAAACGCTTAGAAATGTTTCTCGATCCAGTATTACAAATGGAAATTGCTCCCGATTTGGAACCAGTAGATCGCTTAAAATTTAAAGATACTAAAAAATATAAAGATCGCCTTGCCGCTGCACAAAAATCTACTAAAGAAAAAGACGCATTGATTGCTTTCCGTGGTCAACTTTTAGGCAGGCCAATAGTGGCATGTGCTTTTGAATTTGGTTTTATAGGCGGATCAATGGGTGCAGTAGTTGGAGAAAAGTTTGTACAAGCGGTAAACACATCTATTGCAATTCGTGCGCCTTTGGTTTGTTTTGCATGTAGTGGCGGTGTACGCATGCAAGAATCCTTAATTGGTTTAATGCAAATGGCCAAAACTAGCGCCGCTTTAGGCAAACTCGCCAAGCTTAGTATTCCGTATATTTCGGTAATGGTTGATCCATGTACTGGTGGGGTGTCTGCAAGTTTAGCCATGCTCGGTGATTTAAATCTTGCCGAACCTAAAGCCTTAATTGGGTTTGCAGGGCAACGCGTAATTGAGCAAACCGTGCGCGAAACTTTACCAGAAGGATTTCAGCGTAGTGAATTCTTACTTGAACAGGGATTTATCGATATGATTGTCGATAGACGTGAGATGCGCGAAACAATAGGTAGGCTTTTAAGAAAATTAATTTAACGGAGTAAACATGGGGCAACTCAATACAGCGGATGTATGCATAATTTTAACACTTCTAATTTCAACTGGTATTGGTATTTACCGCGGTTTTATACGCGAAACTTTAACTGTTATCACATGGATCGTCGCAGCTGTCGCAGCGTATCTATATGGCGCTAAAGTTGGTGAATACATAGTATTTTTAGATAACGCAGGGGTGAGACGCGCGATAGGCATGCTCATTATCTTTATGGGCGTTATACTGATTGGTTTATTAGTCAAAAAGATATTAGTTAAAGCTGGCAAATTAGCCGGTGTTTCTACTATAGATCGCATTGCTGGTGCAGCGTTTGGAATAATTAGGGGTGCTGTTATAGTTGTGCTGGTACTGCTCGTGTCATCCAAAAATATCACTTCACAAGATTGGTACAAAAAATCTAAATTAATGCCAAAATTTGCGGAAGCAGCAGATGCAACTGCCAAAGCTACACCAAAAAGCTGGAAAGAAGACGTGGTCCAAGGTATTGAATCCATGACTAAAGATCAACCACCTGCGCCAGTTGTGACCGCTAAACCAACAACAGTAACATCAACACCTGCAACAACATCAGCACCAGCCGCAACGCCAGCGCCTGCAGCGACATCAGCACCAACGGCGACGTCAACATCAACATCTGTGACAAACAAGCCTGCTGCCAATGCTACAACTACGCAGCCGGCGAAAAAAGCAGATAAAAAATAGGTTAAAACGTGTAACGTAGGTTTATGTAGCCACAATATGCGGTGAAGCGATCTTCAATGTCATAATCGAAATTGAATTTCACTTCTAGTTTATCTATAACTGCAACGGTTAACGCGGCGCCAATTGTAATTCCTGTGCGGCTTGGATTAAAAATACTGGTCATTGGTCCGCCACCGTCAACAAAACTAAATATTGTATCTTGCTTGCCAATAATAGGATTGTAATATGCCCAGCTATGAATTTCCGGCATCACGATACCTGGATCGAGTAAAAATGGTATTGCGGCCTTACCACCTAACGCAAGTGTGACCATGTCGGTGTTAGTGCGGCTGATTTGCAGATTTGCACCGCCTGCGCCAGTTTCCTCATACGTATATTGTTTAGCAAACATGTATTCAGCATAAGCTTCCGGGGTTAATTGCATAAAACCAAATGCTTCGTAATCTTGCCCCAGTACACCGTTTACAGCAATTTGTTGACTGCCGTAACTTGACTGGGCTGTTTGAACAAAGGTAGTAATATTGATGT
>DATIHV010000184.1:0-10333 GCA_035480295.1 Gammaproteobacteria bacterium | reverse complement strand
TTTAACCCACAAGCAATAAAAAGTCTTTGAATGCGATCCCCTGCAACCCCTGAATTTGGATTAAAAAACACTTTGCAATAATTATCTAAAATAAAGCGATAATCAGGCTGCGTTAAAATGGATAAAATATTTTTGGCGCGCGCAATGTGCCTAGTAAATTTAGGCTCACAACGCTGCACTAGTATTCCACCAAGTATAATCGCCTTGGATAAGCGTCGTGTAGCGTCCGCAGCTGCAAAGTCTTCAATTGCTTCTTCTAATGCGGAGTCCTGATCCCAATCAATCCATGCTTTATAGAATTGGTAGATTTTCTTTTGTAAATCGGTCATTTCACGCGTCGAGGTTTGTACTCTAGGATTGTAACTCAGTAGGTATAGCATGGTAGGAATGCTAGTTTCTACGTTAGCCCAAGAACAGTTACCACTAATTTGATGCCGCGTTGGCAAAGTAATTAAGGTTTTTAATTTAAGCTCTTCTGCTATTCCTTCGCGCACAAATGCTTCATCCTTGTGACCATATAGAATTTTTTCAAAAAATTCCCGATTTGCTGCATATGCGTTATGTATTTGTGACACCACTACTGTATTCGCAATTAGGCCGACGCCTCGATCGCATTTAGCCCATAGATCCCCATACTTTATAAATGTAATGGCATGACCTTGGTATGCCGCGGGTAACAATAGCAAATCACTTTTTAATAAACTTTCAACCATGGGCATAAATGGTTTTTTATCTTTATGGCGCGCAACTTCAGTTAATTGAGCAGCATTTTTTAAAGCTTGCATGACTGTTTGCAACCTGCCATCGTATTCAGCAAATTTTCGCCCAGGTATACTGTTAATAAAATTATGTAATGAACGTAATATTAACCCCGTGGTAAATTCCAGATTAAAACCTTCAAAACTTAAAGGAATAAAAGTTTTATCTGGGCTGACTATGTCTGCTTCGCCAGTTAATTCAAATCTGTGACCCAATAATTTTGCGCTGATGAAATCTTGTGCGAATTGATAATTTGCATGATATTGCATAAACAGCTCTACAACTTCTAACTGTTGGCGTAATATTGCATTAACTAAAACCGGCTGCCCATCGGCTGAATAGTGATTCGGATCAGCGCCAGCTGCTAGCAATATTTTGCAAAAATCCATTTCATCGCGGTCAACGGCCCATTGTAATGCGGTACGTTTAATAAAATCCGTTTGCTCTAAATCAGCGCCAGCAGCGATTAACGCTTGTAAAGTTTTGGGTTTGTGGCAAATTACCGCTTGAATTAACGGCCTAAAACCATAACGATCTTGTTCATTAACATCAGCGCCTGCCAAGACTGCTGCGACTGCATTCTCATCTGTGTCATATATGATTACTTCGGCTAAAGACATTAAAATGGCCTAGGTTTAGGTGGTGGTGCAGACGGACGTATGGTGTATTTGAGTCGTTCTTCCGGCGCTGGGCGCGCAGAAAGACGCAATTTTTCTTTGTTCTTGTTTTCCAATTCATAACGTAACGCTTCAACGCTCATACCCATGCCCATGCGTGCTTTCAAAGCATTACGCAATTGCGGATCGTTGGCCGCTGCAGCTTCAATTTCTGCTTCAGGAAACGCTATATCGTCAAAGGCGCCGCCTAATTCAGGAAGCTCTGGATGTTCTTCTAAATTGGAACCACCGCCCGCGGCCAACTCCGCAGCAACGCGTGGATCGGAAAGTTTATTGCGTAATTCTTGTTTGCGATCTAAAGCAGCAACTTTATTGCCTTGGGATTTCAAAGATACGCGCTGTGCAAAAACTGCGTCCTTTGCCGCGCGCGCAATTTCAGCTTCTTCTGGACTTACTGCGACGAGTTCATCGTAGGATGCGAGGAATATAGAGCCTTTGCCGCCTTTTCCGGAGCTGCCGCTTTCTCCACCTTCCCCTTCTTCGCCATTTTGTGCGTCAGGATTTATGTTTTTTGTCTTTTTTACCACTTTAATCACCTGAGTTCATTATAACACTTATGGGGATGAAACAATGAAAGTCTACGTGCATCTACTCAATTTAAGGATATGAAACCATTGGATGCTTCTAGATCTGGCTCACCAAAGCGATCTCGATATCTTGCTTCCAATTGTACGGCACGATCACGAAAATCTGGATCCATGCGATTAACCAGCAGACCTAAAATTTCCGGAGTAATATCAGTGTTATCACGCACTGAAATGCTCAACCATCCATAAGCACTAATGTCATTTTGCGCTACGCCTTCGCCACGGAAATATAAACGTCCTAGCGCATACTGCGCAGGCCTATAACCCTGGTAAGCCGCAAGTTTAAACCAATGTGCCGCTTCTTTGGAATCTTGATCTGTGCCGCGCCCTTCCAAATTAGCTAAGCCTAAACAATACTCGCCATATGGATAGCCAGCTTGAGCAGCTGCCGCATACCACTTAAACGCCGCATCATAATCTGGGACTAGATCCTCACTCGACATGCTAAATAAATCACCTAAGGCAGCTTGTGCTGGCGCATAATTATTTTCGGCAGCAAGTCCATACCAGCGTTTGGCTAATTGCAAATCTTTACGTAAGCCATAACCGGTTTCATAATTTTTAGCCACTCTGGTTTGCGCGGCAGCTTGATCTGGATGATTAATTGTGTTGTTGTACCATTTGACACTTTCTGCTAAATCCGGGTTAACTCCCAAACCTTTTTCATACAGAATACTTAACATTAACTGTGCATATGTATCATCGAGTCCGGCTGCTTGTCTGTACCAATATGCAGCGCGTGGCGCATAACGTGGTGCACCTCTGCCTGATAAGTAAATATCAGCAAGTTTGGACTGCGCAGATGGTAAGTTCTGCTGCGCAGCTACTAAATACCAATCTTTACCGCGCTCTATATCTCTATCTATACCCAAACCGTAATAATACATATCGCCAAGTTTATACTGGCCGCGTGCATCGCCTAGATCGGCACTTTTTTGGAACCATTTGAGTGCTAATTCTGTATTGCTTGTCACACCATCGCCATTTTCATATATAAGCGCTAGTTGATATGCTGCGTCTGCGGAATTTAAGTCTGCAGCCTTTTGATAATACTCTATAGCTTTTTCAACATCTTTTGGTCCACCACGACCCTGCATGTAAAAATTAGCCATTTGATATAATGCTGTCACATCACCAGCTTTGGCGGCTTGCTCTAATTCGCTTCTTACTGAAGCAAAGTCTTGCATCTTATCGGGGTTGTGCGCTAACAACAAATTAACCTGCGTCTGCCCATCCACAGAGCCTAAATTAGCTGCTTCTTGATACCAATGCAGAGACAAGGTTGGATCAACGGGTCCTTGATACCAGCCACGATATAATTCACCTAAACGCAGCATGGCTTTAACTTCGCCCTGATCAGCCGCTTTGGTGTACCATTCAATGGCTTTAGGGTTATCTTTTTTAACACCTATACCGTCTCTATAAAAATCACCCATTTTTAGCTGGGCAATTGCGATTTGATCTGCGGCAGCCATACGATACCACTCTACCGCTTTAGTAGTGTTTCGCCGTACTCCATCGCCATTTAAATACATTTCACCTACGCGCGTGTACGCATGTACATCGCCTTGTTGCGCGGCTTGCAAAAACAATTGAAAGGCTTTTTGCTTATCTGCAGTGGTGCCTGCTTGATATAAACATTCAGCTTTATTCACCAATTGTTGCGATGGCACTTGTTTCGTAGGCGGATTACAGACGGGTTTGGCACAAGGTTGGGGAGGGGTTAACGATTCCACCGGTGCTGGTTTGACTTTACAACATTTAGTGGGTTTTCTTAACGCAAACCTAGGCTTCGGACAGCAGCAGCCGGTTAGTGACAATATAGTAAGCACCAAAACTAATTTGCGCATAGGCCTCGTACGAGCGTAGATATCTACTTACAGCATAGCATTAATGGGCTTGGCTGCTAAATAGGCCGCCTGAGGCCGGGATAGCTTATAGCGCGCGCGGTAGCCGGATGCCATGCAAAAGTGATGTAAAAGTGTTACACTTAAGATGTTAGATAGCGAATATGAGGATAGAATCATGCCAACAAAAAATCCTAGAATAAACATCACATTTGAAGAAGCCACTGCGGGTCTATTAACGAACATGGCAAAAAAAGAGCATAAATCTGTGTCTAGCCTGGCTAAGGAATTGATCTTAGAGGCTTTAGAACGACGTGAGGATATGAACCTTGCAGCTTTAGCTGAGGCACGGGATAAAGCAAAAGTTAAATGGATTAAGCATGACGACGCGTGGAAGTAACAAATATCGCATCGATTATGCTGCTGTAGTTGTTAAAGAAGATATTCCCAGCTTGCCAACAACGGCAAAAACCCGCATCAAACAAGCCATTGAGGAACGTTTGATGCTCGATCCTATAGGCTTTGGCAAACCTTTACGCTACAGCTTAAAAGGCCATCGCCGCTTGAGGGTTGGAGATTATCGGGTTTTGTACCGGATAGCGCCTGAAACACATACAGTGCATATTTTGGCGATCAAACACCGCAAGGATATTTACGAAGTTTAGTTAATGCAAAAGTTATCTCAAGCCTGCACGTAATACTCCTGCGTGCCGCCAGCCTTAATCGCTGCTTGGATCCTGTTCAAGGCATGTACGTTTGCCGCAGTGCGCATGGTAATGGCCTTACTTTGCGTTAATTCGTAAACACTCTTAAATGCTTTAGTAATTATGGATTTCAACTTCTCGTGTACTTCTTCCACTGGCCAGTAAAATCCAGTCCGATTTTGCACCCACTCGAAGTAACTCACGATCACACCACCAGAGTTTGCCAAAATATCTGGAATTATGAAGGTTTTGTTTTGATCAAGAATCGCATCTGCTGCGCTGCTCACTGGACCGTTGGCTAGTTCTACGATATACGGTGCTTTTATTTTAGCAGCGTTTTTAACGGTAATTTGATCTTCCAGCGCTGCAGGGATCAAAATATCTACGTGCAACTCCAGCAGTTCTTCGTTATTTATATGCTTAGCATCTACTGCTTCACAAACCGAGCCGCTGCAATATACAGCTTGCACTCGCGTGGTATCATTTTTGGTTTTAATAATTGACGGCACGTCAAAGCCTTTTTCGGAGAAAATACCACCTTGTGAATCGCTAATCGCAACGATTCTATAGCCATCTTTATGCAGCAATTCAGCGATATGCTGCCCGGCATTACCAAATCCTTGTACTGCAACAGTAATATTATTTGGTTGCCATTTATTAATTTTTTCCAATTCTTTAATGCAATAATATGCACCACGTCCAGTAGCATCGTCACGGCCTAAACTACCGCCTAACGGAATAGGCTTACCGGTGATAACTCCGGGCGTGTGACAACGCTGGATCGCAGAATATTCATCCATCATCCAACCCATGATCATCGCATTGGTATAAACATCTGGTGCGGGGATATCGCGTTGCGGGCCTATAAAATCCGCGATTTGATCTATGTAACTACGGCTTAAGCGTTCTAATTCTAGTTTGGAAAGCTCTTTAGGATTTACCGTAATGCCGCCTTTACCACCGCCATAGGGCAAACCAGCTAAGGCACATTTCATGGTCATCCAAAATGCCAATGCCATTACTTCTTCACGCGTTACATTCGGGTGATAGCGGATCCCGCCTTTAGTAGGGCCTAGCGCATCATTATGGCGCACTCTATAGCCAGGGAATATCTGCAACGAACCATCGTCCATACGCACCGGCACTGAAACTTCCAGTATTTGCTTAGGATGTTTCAAACGCTCTAGAACTTCCGGTTCAATATCTGCGTTCGCAAATGCCGTATCTAAACGTGCGATAGCATTTTCAAAAATATTTTTGCTCATCAGCAAGCTCTCCTAAAGTTAAACTGGAATTGGCAATACACCCATGCGCAATAATACATCTGCAAATACTACAAATAAGCCGAATAATAAAGTTAATAGCAGCAGCATCTTGCCGCCCCACATCTTATATTTGCCTTCCAGCTTGGTGACATAACGCGCACGCCACGCCATGAGCACCGGATATATAATCAACAAAATCGCAGCAAAAACGCCGGCATATTTTAAAGCAAACAAAAATCCACGTGGATAAACAATTGTATAAATCAATGGCGGCGCAAAAGTTAAAGCGGTCAGAATACAGCTGCCAACGACATTTTTCTTGATATGCAAACCGTCAGCAAAGAAATCCCTGATCCCTAAACCTACACCAATAAAAGAGCTGGTCAGCGCAAAATACGAAAACCACGCTACAACATGATGAATGGAGCTGCCATGCACACTCAAAGCCTGCGCCATAGCATCCGCCGGATTAGCCCCTGCATGATGCAACATGAATACTAAACCGTTATCACCCCATGTAGGAATTAAGTACAATATGATCAATTCCCAAATCGCATAAATCACCAATGGCGATAAACCGCCGATCATGAAGACAATACGCAGCTTTTTAATATCTTCATGCAGATACGATTTTAAGGTTGGAATAATTGTGTGGTAACCAAAGGATGTTACTAACAGCGGAAATGTGAATAACAAATATTTACTTTCACCAAATCCATTAAAATGGCTAGTATGTGAGGGGCCTAAGAACGTCGCACACAATGCAACAAAGGTCGCAATTAAGCCTGCCATTAACAGCCTATTAACGATATCGACTGTCCAGGTGCCCATGAATACGACCAATGCAAAAGGAATCATAAATAATAAGGCCATACCAATCGATTCTTGCGTGCCATGGATTGGCACATTAATTAAATTAGCAAAAATCGTTGTACCGCCTGCGGTATATGCGGCCATTAACGAGTATAAAAACAATACGTATGTGACCCAAGCAAACCATTTTGCGCCAGATCCCATTGTGGTCGCAACGATCGAAATTAAGTTTACTTCGCCCTTAAAACGCAGTGATACTTCCAGATAGGCAAAAGCTGATGCGGTCATGAAAAACCATACAAATAGGAACGCACCCATGGTTGGAAAAAACCCAGCTGCCGCTGTCATCACTGGCAAACCAAGCATGCCAGCCCCTATGCACGTACCCCCAATAAGAAGTATGCCACCTAACACGCTACCTTTTGTTTTCATTTGAGACTTTTCGCTTGCATTAAAAGATGTAGCATTTTATGCTTGGCTATCAAATTAAGTCAAACACGTAACGCTCAGCGAGGCGTTGCAGAGGAAAAAATGGCGCAATATATATTTAGCATGAACGGCGTGGGTAAAATGGTCCCGCCAAAACGTAAAATTCTTGAAAATATCAACCTATCTTTTTACCATGGCGCCAAGATCGGCGTGCTTGGACTCAACGGCTCCGGTAAATCTACGCTGTTAAAAATTATGGCCGGCCTGGACACAGAAATCTTAGGCGAAGCTGTTCCGCAAAAAAACATTAAAATCGGCTACTTGCCGCAAGAACCGCATCTCGATCCTACTAAAACTGTGCGTGGTAATGTTGAAGATGGTATGGGTGAAATCAAAGACATCTTAAATCGCTTTAATGAAATCAGCATGAAATTTGCTGAACCAATGAGTGATGATGAAATGAACGCATTACTCGCTGAACAAGGCGAATTGCAAAATAAAATTGATGTCGCCAATGGCTGGGAAATTGATAGAACCCTGGAAATGGCTGCAGAAGCTCTGCGTTTACCGCCATGGGATGCTGATGTTACTAAATTATCCGGCGGTGAAAGACGCCGTGTTGCGTTGTGTCGTTTACTACTTTCTACACCAGATTTACTGTTACTCGACGAACCGACTAACCATTTGGATGCAGAAAGCGTTGCATGGTTAGAGCGCTTTTTACATGATTTCAAGGGCACAGTGGTGGCCGTCACGCATGATCGCTATTTCTTAGATAACGTAGCCGGTTGGATCTTGGAATTAGATCGCGGCCGTGGTATTCCGTTTGAAGGCAATTATTCTTCTTGGCTAGAGCAGAAAGAAAAACGCTTATTATCCGAGCAACAAAGCGAAGCGGCACATCAACGCACGATTAAAAACGAATTGGAATGGGTGCGCAGCAATCCTAAAGGCCGTCAAGCTAAGAATAAAGCGCGCTTGGCACGCTTCGAAGAATTAAACTCTAAAGAATTCCAAACACGTAATGAAACTGCAGAACTTTATATTCCGCCTGGACCACGTCTGGGTGATAAAGTACTGGAAATTACAGGCTTACATAAGAGCTTCAACAACAATATTTTGATCAATGATTTAAATATTAATTTACCTAAAGGTGCAGTGGTCGGAATCATTGGACCAAACGGCGCTGGAAAATCCACGTTCTTTAAGATGCTCACCGGACATGAAAAACCTGATCATGGCACAATCACTTTCGGCGACACTGTAAAACTAGCTTATGTAGATCAATCGCGTGACAGCCTATCTACCAACAAGACCGTGTGGGAAGAAATTTCTGACGGATTGGATATTATGACCGTGGGTAACTTTACTATGCCATCACGCGCATATGTTGGACGCTTTAACTTTAAAGGCGGCGATCAACAAAAGATGGTGAAAGATCTATCCGGTGGTGAACGCAATCGCGTGCATTTAGCCAAGCTATTGCGTAGCGGCGGCAATTTATTACTGCTCGACGAACCAACCAATGATCTAGACGTAGAAACATTGCGTGCCTTGGAAGAAGCAATTCAAAACTTCCCTGGCTGTGCGATGGTAATTTCACATGATCGCTGGTTCTTAGATCGTATCGTGACGCACATCCTAGCCTTTGAAGGCGACAGCAAAGTGCATTGGTTTGCGGGAAATTATACTGAATACGAACAAGATCGCTTGAGCAAATTAGGCCAGGATGCGCTGCAGCCGCATAGAGTTGAGTATCAGCATGAGGCGGCCTCGTGATCTTTCCGCTTACCCGATCTGATATGCGGCTATACACATATAGCCGCAATTCCCTTGCAAAATACAGCAAAATTGTATATAGTTGCCCGAAAGCATCAGCTAACTAGCAAATAAATGACTATTGAAAAATTCTTAACCGCTTGTAAAAACAATAATGCCGAAGTAATCAGGGAGCTTGTTGCTGCTGGATTTACCCAATTTACGCACAATGATAATGTCGGCTTAAAACTGGCCGCAAAATATGACAGCTACCTTGTTGCGATTGAATTAATGAGGATTCCTGCCGTTAGGGATTTAGAGGCTGCGACTTTTGCAGCATTATCAATTGCTGTGAATAGAAAAAGTGCAAATGCTATATATTATATTGGCAAGGAATTAAACGCTGCCCAAATCGAAATTCCGCAGAACCTGAAGGAGCGCACGAGCGATGTTTTCAAGCAATCTGAATTTATACACCAAACTAGCCATATGATATTTAGTACGCGTGGCAACGAACGCGATTCCAGTGACAGCACATTATCGGGGGTTACCCCACTTCCTACCAGTAGTTCCTTAACTGCTCACACCTTCGTCGGAACGTTACTTAGCAACGAACCAACACCCATAACCACGACCACAACTCCACGTAGACGTTTTGGCTTTTTATTTGGCGGTTGTACTACGTAATTAAGCACCAACATTCAGCTTATATTTAGAGGCTAAAGCCAAAGCGGGCGCCAGGCTTTGTGTTTTAAACTCACCAGTTGCATCCATAAAAAATGCTTTTTCCGCATCTTTAGCAGCAATTTTGTGTTTTCGAAATAGCGGTAACTCTACTACAGGATCCTCCGCAAAGGCCTTGATAACTTTCTGCATATAGGCCTTTTCACTATCTATGCTTTCATACATATAACATGGAATGCTGGTAAAAATGGGATATTCTGCCAAGGTGCTTGCATCTACGACTTGTAGTGGCGCATTTTGATCTACATTTTCCGTAAATTTGAAAATCACCGGCGAAGCAAACATTTTTACCTGATCGGCAATTAATTGCGATTCGCCGCTATACAAGCGCGACAGCAATATTACCGTAAGCTTTGCATCTGTTAACGTATCAAATGCTAACCATTCACTTTCTGGCGGGTTACGCAGCGCAATTATATCTTCGGCCTTAAACTCATATTTAGGGCTAACGAAACGCAGCCCCATGCTTTTATCAAATTCGGAAAGCTCGAATGAAATGTTAATTACTTGGTAATATTGTTTAGGAATTGCAAAAATCGCCATTAAAAGTTTCCGTTATGGTTTACTGATCTTGTTTCCGGGCATTATTGCGAGCATTTAAAATTAAAGTCAAGATTAAAAAATATCTAATGCTTCGGACAGTTTCTGTACGGCAATCACTTTTAAACCTGATATGTCCTTTTTAGGCGCATTCGCTTTTGGTACTATGGCCTGGGTGAAGCCTAATTTAACTGCTTCTTTTAAACGATC
>DATIHV010000183.1:0-3403 GCA_035480295.1 Gammaproteobacteria bacterium | reverse complement strand
CATGCCTCTACATTAACGCTACCATCTGCTTGCAAATGGTGCGTGTCGCGTACTTTTACCATGTAGTTCCGTCTATTTAGTAAATAAAGCCATAGTTTCCACATGTAATGTGTGCGGAAACATATCCATAATGCCTACGTGCTCTAGCTTATATCCATACTGTTGCGTCAAGATCCCACTGTCGCGCGCCAAAGTTGCCGGATTACACGATACATACAAGATCATATCGACTCCTAAACGCGCAAGCAAGGGGAGAATTTCTGCAGCCCCCGAACGCGGTGGGTCAAGTAGCACTTTAGTGTAAGCCTGCTTGGCCCACTCTGCATGCTGCTGATCGGCAGTTAAGTCAGCAGCGTAAAAATTAACATTAGTAATCGAGTTTAGTTGGGCATTTTCATAACCACGTTGCACCATGGCATCCGATCCTTCTACACCCGTGACACTCGCTGCAAGTGTAGCCATCGGCAAGGTGAAATTCCCGAGGCCACAAAATAAATCCAAGACTCGATCGTTAGAGTTTAGCTGCAGTAGCGCAATTGCTTGCTTAATCATCTTACGGTTTAAAGCTGGATTAATTTGCGTAAAATCCAATGGATGAAACGTAATATTTAGGTTGTAATCTGGCAATTGGTAAAACAAGCGCTGCAAGTCATTTTGCGGCCAGATTTTGTACATGCTATCCGGTTTACCAGGTTGCAGATATAAATCAAATTGGTGTTGTGTAGCAAACGCTATTAGGCTTTGTTGATCTTCCGCCGACAATTCAACCATGTTACGAAAAATCAACGCCATATCGTTGTCGCCAACCGCAACTTCAATTTGGGCAATCTGTTGAAACGCTTCAAGGCCACGAATTAATTCTTGTAACGGACTGATTAACAAACCAATGCGTGGATGTAAAATTTCACATTGGTTAATTTCGGCTAAATAGTTACTGTTTTTTTCTCTAAAACCTACCAGCACTTTATCTTTCTTGATCACATAACGTACACCCAGACGCGCTTTATTACGATAGCCCCATACTGGACCGGTTAAGGGTGGCAATATGTTTGCGGGTTGGGTTTGTCCAAAATGCAATAATTGTTCAAGCACAGTTTGCTGTTTCGCAGCTAATTGTGCGGTGCTTGCAATATGCTGCTGTGAGCATCCGCCGCAAGTTAAAAAGTGTGCGCATTTAGGTATAACTCGGTCCGGTGCTGGCGTAACCACTTCTACTAGCTGTGCTTCATTGAAACGGCGCTTGCTGCGCGTTACCGCGTAGTTGACGCTTTCGCCAGGCAAAACACCATCAATAAACACCGTTTTACCGGTGCTATCCCGCCCTACGCCACGGCCATCATGGCTTAACTTGGTAATTTCAATAGTCATTTATGCAACTAAATATCTGAACAACAAGCAGTAATTTACCACGAATCGCCCTGTTTTGAATACACGTTTAGCGGCTTGACTAAGTGTTGCATGCCGATATGATCCATTTCGCGCAAACATTTAGCGTAATTTTGTGGATTAGCTGTAAAGTCATGGTGCGCAAAAGATAAGGCATCAGGCGCAAAACCATAAGCCAGCTTTTTATACGTAAAGGGCACAATTAATGGATTTAAAGAATGGCGGGTGGTTTGCGCAACGGTAATATTATTAGCTTTTAAATACAGCGACAACATTAAGTCATCTGCTAATGCACATATGGGCGGCATTTTTTTAAGCATGTCAGCAAAATCGTCGGCAAAAAAGCCTCTACGGTACGCCACACCTGCGGCGCCAACCACTAGCAACCCGCGCGATCCATGCTTAAATTTATACGCAATATCTTGCAAGTCATAATTTTTATTTAGGGAAAAATTAACATTTAAAGGTGTCACAACAACATCTGGATGCTGCAGCGCGTAATGCACCAAGTCGCGCACTACATGGCGTGGATACCAAACATCATCATCGACGGTAATAATAATGGTGTTAGGATCCGTTTCGTACTGTAAGGTTGACAGCAGCTTTGTGATCGGACCAAAATCTTCAACTCTATTAATAGTTATGCCTGGATACTTCTCAAGCCAATTTGGTACTACGTATGGAATGTTATCGCGTTTGAAGTGATATGGGATATTTAAGTATAGTTGATCAACTTGAATGCTTTGCGCTAACAAAGAATCTAAAGTATTTTTAAGTTTATCAATGCGATGCGGAGTTGTAGTTAAGGAGATTACTATTCTCTGATGTTGCTGCTGAATAAGCTTGTCAACGTTACGTGTCGTATATGGCCCAACGTAAAGGAACCAACTTAATGTTATTCCATAGACCAGCAACATCAAGTATAATATATAGAGGCCAAAGAATGGTTTTTTCATACACTTAAAGATTATTGACAGCATGAGAATTGTCAAGAGTCTTTTAATTTTGACGAGAACGGAAGCATGATCAATTTTTATGGCATAGATGTGATTCGAGCGTACGAGGTATCGTGGCTTGATGGCACCGGGAAACCGGAATTAGCTTTATTAGAAATTTTCCAAGATGCAGGTCAAGCTAGCATTGATCCGTGGAAATTAAAAAAATTTCTGGCAACAATCATTGACAAAACATTTGCCGATTTTAAAAACATTCGCAGTGAAATACATACATATCTCAAGACCGATCCTAATTTTGGCGATAGTTACATCAAATTAACTACGCAACAAGATTTTTATAATATTGACTTTTCGAAGCCAACACCTTCTGCAGAACTACCGCATAAAATCACACAAGACTTCCGCTTTGTGTGTCAGCAAACGGAGCAGCCCTTTATCGGTACCGCCAGCATATATGTAGAAAACGATCGCGGAACTATTCGCGAACAATTTACTAAAACTCTGCTAGCGGTACGTAATGAAAAATTTACTCCTAGCTCCGTAATGGGTGAACTTTTTAATAAGCGTTTCACACAACTATTTAATGAAGATTTTGTATTTACTATTAATTTGAATCGACGCGGTGGAATTAGTTTTCAATCCTTAAGATGTAAGAAATCTCTGGATTTTGGCGCGTTCATACATAGAGAGGTATTAGAATAATGGAGGAACAATCCAACCCTAAACCACAAGCCGATACAATAGTTTATGTCGATCAATATGATCCAAATATTTTGCGCCCCATCAATCGCGATCAAAGCCGCAGCGCGATAGGCATAGACGTACAGGATCTACCCTTTAGCGGCGTCGATGTCTGGAATGGATTTGATTTCACCTGGCTTAACTCAAAAAACCAAGCTGAATTCGCAATGCTTACCATTTTTGTACCTTGTGATTCGCCACATACCATTGATTCCAAATCACTTAAATTATATTTGCTTAGTTTTGCAAACTCGCAATTCCAAAGCGTAAATGAAATTATTACCACCATTAAGCAAGATTTGTCGCAACTTGTAGGCATG
>DATIHV010000182.1:0-4129 GCA_035480295.1 Gammaproteobacteria bacterium | reverse complement strand
TTGGCAACTGTAATTGCTCCGGATAAATAACGTGCGTTAAATACAATCCTTGTGGTGGCGCGGTAATCCCGGCTTTTGTTCTACACCTTGCCAGCAATACCTGCTTTGCCCATCCTGTTGATCTTTTACCACTGCCAATCTCTAGTAAAGCACCCACCATATTCCGCACCATGTGGTACAAAAACGCATCCGCCATTATATCAATAATTACCATATCTCCTCTACGCTCTATGGTAATCATTTTTACATTTCGCACTGGAGAAATGCTTTGGCAACCTGATCCTCTAAAACTAGAAAAGTCATGCTCGCCTAACCAGCTTTGTGCAGCGGTCTGCATTAGCTGTTCATCCAAAGCTCCATAATGCCAACCTACATAATTATGCAGGAGACTAGGACGAATTTTATTGTTATAAATTACATACTTATAATGACGCCCAGTTGCCGAACGCCGGGCACTAAAGTCCACTGGGACCTCTTGCATCCACAATACCCGAATGTCTGGCGGTAATTTAGTATTGCAACCAAAAACCCACGCGTGTGGGGTGCGCACTACCTCTACATCACAATGCACCACCTGACCACAGGCATGCACCCCGGCATCTGTGCGTCCAGCGCAAGTGATTGAAACCGGGTGATTAGCGACAAAACTTAGAGCGGCCTCCACTGCCCCCTGCACGGACGGGACGTGCGGTTGCTGTGGATGGCTTTGCCAACCACTATAGTTCGTGCCAATATATTCAACGCCTAGAGCGATACGCATTTATTTAGCTAGCATTCAAAATTATTTACAAGTCAGTTATTATACCATGCATTATGAACAACAGACAGCTTGTGCTAAGATTCACCTCCTGGCGACGCCTACCACGGTTAAACTCAGTCTAAAGGATTAGTTGCATGTTTTTCTCGTTCTGTAATGATAACTCTACTGCTGCCATAGCAGCTGAGCTGCGCCTACAATACAATAATCGTTTGCCTATTATCACCCCAACGCTGGTGCATGAAGCAAAAAGCAATTGGTCCGCGCTTGTGTTAATGATGGCATTAGACATGCGTGATGAACTAAAAAATTGGTTTTCCAAACGCGTCATCGTTGAAGGATCAACAGCCAATGTACAACCAAGCTTTGAATTACTGTGTGTAGCTTTATGGCTGCGGGCTACCTCATATTTAAATTTAGTTGCAGCAAACAACGGCGGGAATATGCCCAGCTATTTATCGCACCGCGACGAAAATGATGCTTTCGGCCAAACTGTTTGGCATTTTGCAAACTGCGGTCTTGGTGAACTTTTTATCGCTGATGCAAAACAAAGCGGCTATATGCCGCCATTACCGCGCACTTACATATGCAATCAAGAAATACCATTGCCAAAAAATATTAGTTTTCCCACAAATGATTTAAAGATATTACGCCTGCATGCAACTTTATATTGTGGTGATTCGAATGCAATAAGAAGCGTTATACAGAACGCGAATCCAACATATCACGCTCCATCATTCTGCAAATTGGCGAGCATAGGTTGTTGGCATGGGCTGTTGATCTGTATTGCGTCAGGATGGTGCGATCCAGAAACGACCAATGCGCTAGCTGCTTTGAAAATATGCGACACAAGAACTGATTGCTTAAATGGTAAAGAGTATTGGGAAAAGATCAGCGCGATGCCGCGTGACACAAAAATTCCAAATACGACGCCGCTGTTGACATACCTAGAAAACCCGACATTTCCAGATATATGTTTTGCATACGTGGTATATCAATTTACACGCCCAAGGCGGTTACAAAAAGTTGAATCCGGAGCGGTTTCCCTTTATAACAACCCTAAACCATTTTATGGAAAATGTTTAAACGTATTATTACAAAACTGCTGCAAAACGTTACAACCGCATGTCTTGGAACTGCTGTTCTTTGCGATCCAATCCGTAAGACCGGCTTTAGATGCCGAAACGCTCGCAGTGATCAAGCCACATGTGCAAACTTTCTATCCAACAGCTGTGAGTTATTTGTATCCTGAAATCGCAGTTACTAACGAGGCGGCAAATGAGCAATTAGCACAATCCGTCGCTCCCTACGCCCTACTTGTAGTCTGATATTTACGAATGCATTATTCTATACTTGTTAATAATATTTGCGCAGCTAGTTTTTGTTCATCATTGGCTACTTCTATGACTTCGTGCAGCAAATCTTTTGCCGATTCGTTGTCGCCAGTTTCTATATATTGTTTAGCCAGTTCGATTTTTTTTGCTACTGCTTCGCTATTATCAATGAGAGCACTATCTTCTTCACGCCCAACTAAAGTAGCACCCTCTTCACTTAATACAAGATTAGACTCTGGCTCTTGCGTTAACGTCGTGCCTGTCACTTGATCAGTGGCACCAGGGGCAGGCGCTGCATTAGTTGGGGCTGCTGCTGGTTCTTCTGCGGCCAATTCTAATGTTGGTTGCTGCACTGCGGCAGGCGCTTCTTCAACCGGTGTTTGCGTAACTGGCGTTTCCGTGGCTGCAGGTTCCGTTGCTTGCGTTTCTACAACAGGATTAAACTCTGCAATGTCTGATTGCGACGCGGATTCAGAGGTCGGCACAGCTTCTGGCATCGGTGCTGGTTGCTCTGGCTCTGATGGCTCTTGTGGCATACCCAATTCGTCTAAATTAATATTGGTAAATTCTTCCTCAAATTTATCTAAGTCTGGTTGCGCTTCTTTTATTTCACTTGTTGCAGGAGCTTCTGTCACTGCTTGCATGGGCATTGCTTCGGTGGCTTGTGTTTCTGTCGGTGATGCTGCAGTGGCAGCAGGAACTGCGGTTATTTCAATATGCTCTGTATCAGCGTCTTCCGCCTGCGTAAATTCTCTAATCGCAGCATGAAATTCGTTTTCATCGGTATGATCAGCAAATGGTTGTTCAGTTGGTGCTGCAGCAGGAGTTTCCTCGATCTCTGGTTGCTGTTTATGCACAAGATTTGTTAACAAACCACGTTTAATTGCTATAGCAACACCAGCCGCAACTAACAATAAACTTAAAATTATTCCTAAATATAAATAATTACTTTTTGGCGTTGGAGGTTTAGGCGGGGTAGCCTGCACTGATGCGCCGATCCCACCGCGCCGTGATTTATCAGCTAATTGCTGCGGCTTTTGATCAGCATCTGTTGGTGAAGTAGAGGGTTTAATTACTTGGCTAAAATTAACTTGCTCTCCATCGTGGCCAGTAGGTTGATCGTGTGTTTGTGCAGGTGTTTGTGCAGGTGCTTGGCCGCCTGGTTGCGCAGGTGTTTGCTCAGCAGCGTGGCCAGGTGTTTGTGCTGCTGTTTGTGGCGTCGTTTTTAATGTCGCAGCTTCAGCCGCTTGATGCTTTTGCTCGTCAGCTAATATTGCTTCAATAGTTAATTTTGTATTTTGATCATTTTTATTCTCTTCAAGATCACTCACAACTTCTTGCAGCAACGTGGTTGGAGCTTTTGCTTGCGCATGTTCTTGTGTAAATTTTGCACGTTGTTGCGCATAAGCGCCTTGTTCATTCACATCCCCAGTTGGAGCAGTTGGTCCCGATGTTGCAGGAGTCCCAGTTGTGCCTGTGTGTCCTGGCGTAGCGGGCTGACCTGGCGCTGGCGCACCTGGCTTTTTTGGAATGTCCAAATCAAACGTTTGATCTGAAAATTTACTGCCTTCATGCACTACATCTTTTAAAGCTGCTTCGGCTGCTTTTTTTTGGGCTTGCGCTTTCTGCAAATTTATTTGCTGTTGAATTGGGCTTTCTGTTAATGAAGCCTTGCGTGCTGCTTCCTCTGCCATTTGACCATAACCTTTATTTCTAGTCGCAGATGTTAAATCAGCTGGTGGTGGATCAAGCAAAATTGTATATTCTTTAATCAAATCGCCGCCAGGCCATGCTAATGCGATTAAAAATTCTAAGTATGGGGATTGTACTGGTTTAGAGGTGCGCACAACGACGATTAATTTTTTTTCATATGTTATGACTTGAAAGTTCAAGTTAGTTAGGAAGTACGGTCGTTCAATCCCGGCACGAGCAAATTCTTTTGCATTGGCCAACGAAACTTGCAAGAGATTTGCATCGTTTACATCAACACCAGTTAGATCTATTTCAGCGTATAGGGGTTCACCAAGATAGGAATAAA
>DATIHV010000181.1:0-5562 GCA_035480295.1 Gammaproteobacteria bacterium | reverse complement strand
TTGCATATCGAGCCGGATTTTTTGATGAATCAATATTTCAAATTAAAGATGCACCTAATGCATGTTATATACATGATGATTTTTATATTTCATTTTATTTGGCGCGACATAGTATCCCGCGTCGAATATTAAACAATAAACTATTGTCTATAGCGGACATTCACTGGAACACTAACGTGGGATTTAAAAATGACGCGTTATTTAAAATTACACCATTGCGGGCTGATATATGCAGGACATGTTTGGCATATTTGCGTTCCAGACATCCAAATGTAGATTTTTAAACATGTAATGCCACTACATAGGCAAATTGACACTTTCAGATGCACGGTGTAACCTGTTTTTATTACGAATTGAAAAACAGCCATCACAGGTCGACTTAGGAAATAGATGACTTTAACAAGTAAAATATCTCTACTTTGCATAGCAGCAATTTTACTTTTGCTCATAGTTATTGTTTTGTTTAATTATGAACGTTTATATGTAGCGATAGAACAAAATCGTCCCGGTGTGCAAGATAAGCATTATGTGCAAGTGTTCTCTGAAATTTATGCAACTGATGAATGGCAAGGTGGCTCTGGACCTGGTTCAAATCCGCAAAATGCCGCACCATATATGACATTGTTACAGCAATATTTTTATGATCCACGCTTTAATGTTATTGTTGACCTGGGTTGTGGCGATTGGCAAATAATGCGTAACATACAAATCCCCGACGGCAAGAAATATTTAGGCTTTGATGTTGTCCCTAGTGTAATAGAAACAAACGAGCGGCAGTTTACGAAAAGCAACGTTGGTTTTTATCATATAACTGGTTTACGAGCTTTTAAAGCTAAAAATATTAGTGGCGATCTACTGATTGTAAAAGATGTGATGCAACATTGGCCATTTTCTGAAATCGAGTATTTTATTATGAAAATACTGCCAAACTTTAAATATGCGCTCATTACGAATCAATACGAAATTAATGATCCTTTACACAATCGGGACATGCCCATGGGGCCATATCATTCTTTAGGCTTATTAGGGCCGCCTTTTAATTTACGGCATGCAACACCAATCATGGAGTATGACGGTCCAGATCATAAGCAGGTTCTATTGTACGTCAATCCCAGCCTAACGTAGTAGCAATAACGTAGCTTAAAAAAAAGAGGTGTTGGATTAGCAACACCTCTAGTCAAGATTGAAAACCTATTGCCCTTTTTGAGCTGGTTGAGCTGGTTTTGTAATCGTTTGTTGAACATGGCCTTGCATGCTCGGTTGTGGTGGTGGAACAGGCATTCCAGCTGGACGTTGTATATTGTGTCCTCCAGTCATCGCTCTCATCAAATCAGAACCTAAGTATACAAGGCTGATTAAAGCTAGAACGCTGATTATGACACCTACTGCTCTAGCGATATTAGAACCGACGTCGCTATTTCTTAGAGACCAAACTAGCACGAAAGCGCCAGCAGCTAAAGCCAAAAGGCCTAGGTTAAAAGCCATAAAAAGAAAAAGTACCATAGTAACTCCAAAAATTTTTGCTAAATTATTATAGCCACATCAATTCATTCTGTCACATGGCCCCAGGATGTTCGACTAAAACTGGCACTATAGGCATTACTTCATCTACGCGTACGATGGGCCGATTAATAAAGCTTGTTTGCTTGATTTCATCTTGCGGTTGCATTTTTCCAGCGAAGACTTTAGGGAGTGTAGAATATTGCAGTACGCCAAACATGCCTGCTTGCATGTGATAAAGCATGTGACAATGAAAAATCCACTGTCCGCTAGCATCGGCATCGAGATCGGCAGTTACAGTAGTATTTGGAGCCACAAGAATTGTGTGCAGCAGTGGATCATGCGCACCAGCTCCTTTGCGTAGAATCATCCAATGGCCATGCACATGCATAGGATGTGGCATGGTGGTTTTGTTAGTAAAGGTTATGCGATAACGCTTGCCTTCTTCAATAATAATCGGGGGTGTCATGTATCCAGACACGCCATTAATGCTCCAAAGGTACGGATGCATCGAGCCGGTGAGTTCCATTTTTATATTTTTGAAAATTGGTATATTAGGATCATTAGTTGCAACCGCACCAACGTCATTCTTATATTTGTTTTGTACTAGCCGCACATCAGGATTAGGAAATGGCTTTATGTTTTTAAAGTCGATCTTTTGAGTGGCAGAGGTTTGTAGCGCGCCATATACGAAACCAGTTTTATCTATTGCTTCCGCATAAATTATATATGGCTGGTTCTTTTGGATTTTTACCAACACGTCGTGGGTCTCGCCTGGTGCTAAAATAAAATCATCGCATGTATAAGGCGTGACATCATTACCTTGCACATGTACAGTTTGCATAACCTGATTTGGAATCTTTACCCTAAAAATAGTGCTTGCCCCAGCGCCAATAAATCGTAGTCGCACAATGTCGCCAACTGTAACTCGTTGCGTCCAAGGTTTACTTTTAGTCTGACCGTTTAATAGTAATGCGTCGTAAGCAACGTCGCTGTAATCGCCAACAGCATAAGGTGACATGTAATAATGGCCATTGGTTTGCAAGTTGCCGTATATTTGATTTGCGTCGGTATTGCTCCAATCAGATAACACAACTACAAAATCTTTAGTATATTTATATCCCGGTTCATTAATGGGATCAATAATAAAGGCGCCATATAAGCCTTCTTGTGGTTGCAAACCGGTATGCGAGTGATACCAATATGTGCCGCTTTGTTGTAAAGAAAATTCATACTTAAAGCTCTTGCCAGGTTGGGTCGCCTCTTGTGATACTCCTTCAACGCCATCCATTTGCCATGGCACCATTATTCCGTGCCAATGAATACTAGTTGCGTCTCGCAATTCATTATGCATGTTGATTGTTACAGTATCCCCTTGCTTAAACCGTAGTATTGGGCCGGGGATTTGATCATTTACGGCAATGGCCTCTCTTGTCTTCTGTGTAAAATCCACGAGTTTGTGTGCCACAGTTAAATTAACTGTTTGTTGTGCGGCACCCAAGCTGCTCGCAATAGCACAGCATCCAAAAAAAACAAAAAAATTACGCATAGCATCAATCCCTTGATTAACGTTACTGTTCTAATAAGAGCGCGCAAATATTGTATAAGGAGCACCTTTTTGGCCAGTAAAAATACAAGTTCCAGTTTCACCAATTTTATATTGTGGGATTACTCGTGCGGTAACTTTTAAATCCACTTTAAGTTTTTCTTCACTTGCTGGTTCATCAATCCATGGGGCAATTGCAAATCCGCCGCTATTTTCATTGTTTGGATCAAAAAACTCGTACATTTCTGCTACTGATTTAATTTCGCGCGTATTTTCCTCTTGAAATCTTTTAGCCTTGGCAAAAATATTATTCTGCATTTCTTGCAAAATATCACTTACGGAAAGTAAAAATTGCTCTTTGCTAATTGCCGCCTTTTCATTGTAGGCTTTGTCGCGGCGCCCCATAAAGACTGTATCGTTCGTTAATTCTTGTAAACCTATTTCTAGTCGAATAGGCACACCTTTTTTTACCCAACCCCATGCCTTCTCACCAGGACGCTTTTCAGAGTTATCAATTTCAACTTGTATTGGTTGATTGCCAAAATTTATGGAGCGCAATTGTTGCAATAAATTATTACAATATGCCAGAATTTTGTCTTTATCGTTTGCATCTCGAATCAATGGCATAATTACTACATGTAATGGCGCAATCATTGGTGGCAAAATCAAACCGTCATCGTCGCTATGCATCATTACCAAACTACCGATTAAGCGCGTTGTAACTGCCCACGAAGTAGTGTGCACGTATTCCGTGTTGCCTTCAGCACTTAAGTACTTGATGTTGAATGCTTTAGCAAAATTTTGGCCTAGATAATGCGAAGTGCCGCCTTGCAAAGCTTTTTTATCTTGCATCATTGCTTCCATGGTATAAGTGTTTTCAGCGCCAGGGAAACGTTCGTTTTTAGTTTTTTGTCCATGTACTACCGGCATGGCTAAATAGTTTTGTAATAAGTCGACGTAACAATCCAACATGGTTAAAGTTTCAGCAACTGCTTCTTGTTCAGTAGCATGTGCTGTATGACCTTCTTGCCATAAAAATTCTGATGTGCGTAAAAATAAACGTGGACGCATTTCCCAGCGCACCACGTTTGCCCATTGGTTATATAGCAGTGGCAAGTCGCGGTACGATTGGATCCAACGCGAATACAATTCGCCGATGATAACTTCAGAAGTAGGGCGCACAATTAGAGGCTCTTCTAATTTGCCAGCTGGAACTAGTTTGCCACTACCGTCACTTTCCAAACGATGGTGCGTTACAACAGCACATTCTTTAGCAAAACCTTCTACATGCTCGGCTTCTTTTTCTAAAAAGCTTAACGGCAAAAATAGCGGGCAGTAAAAATTTTTATGCCCGGTGTCTTTGATCATTTTGTCTAAAATTTTCTGGATGTTTTCCCAAATTGCGTATCCCCACGGTTTAATAACCATACAGCCGCGCACTACGGATGTTTCGGCTAGATCTGCAGCCTGTATAACTTGTTGGTACCACTCAGGGTAATTTTCAGCACGTGTAGGAGATATCGCGGTCTTGGACATTTTGGGAAACCTATAATTTTTTACTATGGACGGGCATTATACGTGATTTTGTGAGACGGTGTCATCCGCGCACGTTTTCATGCGGGACAGCAAGAGAGCTTAGGTAGTTTTCTAAATTCTTGGTCTGTTCGGGGGTAAAAAGCAGACCTTGTTTGCCGCGCCGCCACAATATGTCCTCGGCAGTTTTGGCCCATTCATGTTGCACTAAATAATCAACTTCTCGTTTATATAATGCGCCGCCAAAATGGTTGCCTAGATCAGGCAAAATATGACTGTTCATTAATACTTCTACGGCACGGGTGCCATAGTTATTTATGTAATGCCGCAAAATATCTGGTGGCAGTGGTGCATAGGTTTTTAAAATATGCTGTGTGTACGCGGCCAGATCATCGTTAGGAAGAAAACCACCAGGCAAGTACGCTCTGGTGGTCCATGGTTTGCCAAGGTTGGGAAAATATTTTTGTAAATGGTTCACTATTGTTTCAGCTAAACTGCGATAGGTGGTAAGTTTACCGCCAAATATAGATAACGCCGGCGCGTTACCATTTCCTTCATCTATCTCTATAAGGTAATCACGCGTCATATTGCGCGCTTCAATTAACTCGGTAGAATGTAACGCACGAATGCCAGCATATTCCCACAATACATCTTGCGGGGTAATATTATGCTGTAAATATTCGTTAACGTTGTTGCACAAATATTGAATTTCTTCGTTTGATATTGTAACGGGCTGTTCTAGAGCATCTAATAAAACATCTGTAGTACCTATTAAAGTAAAGTCGTTCATATATGGGATAACAAATATGACACGCCCATCTTTACCTTGCAAAATGAAAGCATGATCGTGATTAAGAAATTTTCGCACCACTATGTGGCTGCCTTTCACTAAACGTAAATTTGTTTTGCTCTCTAGATCTAGAATATCCTCTGCAACATGTTTGACCCATGGACCTGCCGCGTTAACAATTGCTTTGACATGC
>DATIHV010000180.1:0-4756 GCA_035480295.1 Gammaproteobacteria bacterium | reverse complement strand
GCATTGAATTGTTGCCAGCGGCGGTGCGATTTGAATTGGAATTCACCGATCTGTTTGCTAATTTGCAGCAAATACATTTTCCAACCCCGGAATGTTATAGCCAAATGCTGAACGATGGTTTTCATCCAGCGCAGCGTAGATTAGCTTACGAAGAATTACTAGCGCACCATTTGAGTTTACGTAAAAAGCGCCAACAACAACAAAAAGAGGTTGCTTACTGCGTTGAACATGCCGATCAGTTAGCGGCAAAATTAATTGCTACTTTGCCATTTCAATTAACTAATGCGCAAACTAAAGCTATTGCTATTATTCGTGCCGATATGCGCCAAAATTTCCCTATGCTGCGTTTAATGCAGGGCGATGTAGGATCAGGCAAAACCTTGGTAGCGATCATGGCGGCATTAGCGGCGATTGAGTCTGGTTTACAAGTTGCTTTCATGGTGCCTACGGAAATTTTAGCCGAGCAACATTATGCGAATGTGCAAAAATGGTTTGCTACGCTTGGCATACAAGTTGCTTGTTTAGTCTCGAAATTAACCACAAAAGATAAGACGCGGATTAAGCAGGAATTACTTGCCGGTAACATTCACTTAGTTATTGGCACACATGCGTTGTTTCAAGAAGATGTGCAATTTAATAAATTGGGTCTGGTTATTATAGACGAACAGCATAAATTTGGTGTAGCACAGCGTTTAGCTTTGCAACGTAAAGGCGTGCAGCAACAATATATGCCGCACCAGTTGATATTGACCGCAACACCTATACCGCGCACCTTAGCAATGACTTTTTATGCTGATCTAGATTACGCTGTGATTGACGAACTTCCGCCGGGGCGCAAGCCAATAACTACATTGGTAGTTAGTGATAAACGGCGTGCCGAAGTTTTAGAACGCGTAGTAAGTATTTGCGCGCAGGGACAACAAGTATATTGGGTATGTACTTTAATTGCTGAGTCGGAAGCAATTGATAGCACACCAGCGGAGCTAGCATATCAAAACTTACAGCAGCAATTACCGCAATTAAGAGTTGCGTTAATTCATGCCAAATTACCCAGCGAAAAAAAAGAACAAATTATGTACCAATTTAAAAACGGTGCTATTGATTTGTTGGTGGCGACTACGGTTATTGAAGTAGGGGTTGATGTGCCAAACGCATGCTTAATGGTTATAGAAAATCCTGAGCGTTTAGGTTTAGCGCAACTGCATCAATTGCGTGGCAGGGTGGGGCGCGGTGCACTGCAAAGTTATTGCTTACTGTTGTACAAGACGCCTTTGGGACAAAAGGCGATGCAACGTTTACAATTTATGCGCGATTCGCAGGATGGTTTTGCGATCGCAGAATTTGATCTAAAGTTGCGTGGACCGGGTGAAGTATTTGGTACTAGGCAAAGTGGCTTGGCCAATTTGCGAATTGCGGATTTAGTGCGTGATAAAGATCTACTGCCTAAAGTTGCTACCATGGCGGAGATCATACTCCAAGACTATCCAGAAATAGTGCCATTGCTATTGCAGCGCTGGATTCGGCAGCAGTTGGCATACGCTGCCGTATAGCAAGTAACTAACTTGCCTAAGCTCTCGCGATAGCATATGTAAGGTGTTAATATACGCACATAGCGCGTGGCTTGCGGGGAAAGTTAATGAGTCTACAAAGCAGCATGAAGTTTTTAGAGCAAAACCAACAACAAATGCTCGATTTGACCATTAAATTGGCCGAAATTAACTCTGGTTCGTTTCATATCGCCGGTTTGAAAGCCGTAGCCGAAGTCATGCGCCAGGAAATGGCTGTGCTAAATTGCGAGCACATTACAATGCCGGTAGCCCCGCTGCAGCTTATAAATCAAAGTGGCGAAACGGTTGAATACGCATTAGGCGACGTAGTACGTTTTTGGAAACGCCCTGATGCACCTATACAGGTATTAATTTTGGGCCACATGGATACCGTATACAGTCCAGATCATAAATTTAAACACATTACGCAACTTGGCAGTGATCTCTTGCATGGTCCAGGTGTAACCGACATGAAGGGTGGTTTAGCAATATTGTTATGGGCGCTAAAAGCATTTGAACAATTGCCGCAAGCAAAAAACCTTGGTTGGGAAGTGCTGTTGAATTCAGATGAAGAGATTGGATCGCCAGGCTCGGCAGAAATAATTGCATTTCGAGCGAAACAACATAGAGTTGGTTTTGTGTTTGAACCAGCGATGGATGAATCTGGTACCTTAGCTGGGGAACGTAAAGGCAGTGGTACTTTTACATTAGTAATGCGTGGTAAAGCCGCGCACGCGGGACGTAATTTTAACGAAGGCCGTAATGCGGTTTGTAAAATGGCAGAAGTAATTACGACTATCAACGCTTTAAACGGCAAAAGATCTGGCGTTACAATAAATATTGGCTTTGTACATGGTGGCGAAGCAGTCAATGTAGTACCAGATTGTTGCGTATGCAGATTAAACGTACGCGTGCCGCATATGGATGATGCGACATGGATGCAAGAAGAATTAAATGCAATAGTGCGCGCATTCAAGAGTGTGCCTGATTACAAGTTAGAGTTGCATGGCGGGTTTCATCGTTACCCTAAAGAATTAGATCCAACCACTCAGCATTTATATTCTATTGTTAAAAACGTAGGTAAAAATTTAGATCTGAATATAACGTGGGAACCATCAGGCGGATGTAGTGATGGTAATAATTTAGCTGCGGTTGGTTTGCCGAATGTTGATACGTTAGGAGTGCGCGGGGGGAAAATTCATAGCGAACAGGAGTTTATGATAATACCTAGTTTAGTAGAGCGCGCGCAGCTGTTTACGAATATTTTAGTTTATTTAAGTGAGAATGGTTTTACGAATGGCACATAAGTTTCAATTAATATTACAAGAAAAAATTTCTTTAACAACTAATACACAACATTTTCGCTTTACTACTAATGAGCCTGCAGGGATCACTTATAAAGCTGGACAATTTATTAGCTTGCACATAGAAAAGGATGGTGTGGAGCACCGGCGCAATTATAGTATTGCAAATTCGCCTAACAATGATAACGTTGTGGAATTAGCGATGGCATACATGCCGCAGGGTCTTGCTTCGACTTTATTGTATAATTTGCAACCGGGTGAGATGCTTAATGCAAGCGGTCCGTATGGGCAATTTGTCTTAAAAGATGAAGTGCCGCCAAAACGTTATATTTTAATTGGCACTGGTACAGGTGTTACGCCGTATCGATCCATGTTACCGCAGTTGGCGCATTTATTAAAAACCACGCCATTAGAAGTAATAATATTGCAAGGCGTGCGTAGTGCCGAAGATTTATTATATGGTGGCGAATTTATTGAATTTGCGGCGCATCATCAGCGCGCCAAGTTTTATGCCTGCTATAGCCGTGAGATGCCGCGTAACCCACAAAGCTATGAATTGTCGGGCTACGTGCAAAATCATTTAGCAGAATTACAAATCAAGTTCCCGGATGACATTGCCTATTTATGCGGTAACCCCAATATGGTTGACGCCGCGTTTCATGCATTGCAGGAGCTAGGCCTAGATCGTGCGCATATCCGCCGTGAGAAATATATTGCTTCTAAGTCATGATTAACTAGACTGTAATAGGGCAAATGGAGTTTGCAAAGTTAATGGATAATCAGGCATTTGTGATCCGACCAGCGAATTTAGGCGATTTAGAATGGTTTCATTCTATAGCACACATGTTTGGCTCGGGATTTACTTCGCTGCCAAACAATAAAGAATTCCTAAAAAAACGTTTGACCATTGTTGAGCAAAGTTTTGCAGAGAAAATCCCTGTCCAAGAGCGCATATATTTATTTGTGCGCGAAAATCTACCTGACAAAAAAATAGTTGGCACTAGCGGTGTTGATGTATCTGTGGGTTATAAAGAATCGTTTTACAATTACCAAATATCTACTGTGACGCAGTCATGTGAAAAACTAAACAAATATGTCACGCATTCAATTTTAAATTTGGTTAACAATTACCAGCAAGCTTCAGAGTTAATTTCATTTTGGATCCATCCAGAATTTCGTGGTCAAGGCATGAGCAAAAGTTTATCGTTATGTAGATTCTTGTTTATGGCGCAATTTACGCAATGGTTTAATCATGACATTATTTCTGAAGTGCGTGGTGTAGTGGATGAAAATGGCATGTCTCCATTTTGGGATGCAGTTGGACAAAAGTTTTTTGATATGACATTTAAAGAAGCTGATGCATTAACCATGACACAAGGTAAACAATACATTGCTGATTTAGCCTCACGTGAAGCGATATATGTAGATTTGTTGCCCGAAGCAGCGCAACAAGTAATTGGCAAAGAGCATCCAGAAGCACATGCCGCATACCATTTACTGCAAGGACAAGGATTTAAGTTTAGTAATCATATTGATATTTTTGATGGCGGACCATTACTCTGGGCAGAGCGTGATCATATCAAAACTGTAGCGGATAATAAAATAGGTGTGGTAGCAAATTTTGCTGATGATATTACATCTGGCACAAAAGCAATGTTATATAACAACAAATTAGATGCGCGCTTTACGGTTGCAGACGTGATCATTACCTCCGCGCAAGAAATTGAAATTGCACACACCACTGCAGATATACTAGGAATTAAAGTCGGCGATCCTGTACGCTATTGTCAACTGTAGGAATTTTTTTATGCAAGATGCAACTGATTTATATGTAAACGGCAAATGGATTACTGGTGCAGGTAAAGAAATGTCTTCGGTTAATCCTGCTACAGGCGAAACAATTTG
>DATIHV010000179.1:0-1921 GCA_035480295.1 Gammaproteobacteria bacterium | reverse complement strand
AATAAGACACAAAATATTCAACAGCATTATGCGGGAAAAAGGTCTTCATTTCGCCATATAGCTGCGCCGCGAGAGTCTTGTTCGGCGCTAAAATCAGTGTTGGCCGCTGCACGTTTTGAATAACGTTAGCAATAGAATACGTCTTACCGGAACCTGTCACCCCCAGCAATACTTGGTGCAGCAAACCGTCATTTAAACCTGCTGTAAGGCTAGTAATAGCTTGCGGTTGATCACCAGCTGGTTTAAAGTCTGCAGCTATAGAAAATTTTTTAGAACACATAGGATAAAACCTTGGAAATCCAACTTTCTGACAGAGTTAATAGTATAAAGCCATCACCTACTTTAGCAGTAGCAGCCAAGGCTGCCGAATTAAAGGCCGCGGGGCAGGATATAATTTCTTTAGGTGCTGGAGAGCCTGATTTTGCCACACCACAGCACATAAAAGAAGCGGCCAAACAAGCAATCGATGCAAATTTTACGCATTATACCCAAGTTGACGGCATTCCAGAGCTAAAGCAGGCCATTTGCGCGAAATTGCTGCGTGATAATGATTTGCAGTACAAACCCGAGCAAATCCTAGTTTCATGTGGGGCAAAGCACAGCATATATAATGCACTGCAAGCATTAATAAACCCTGGCGATGAGGTAGTAATTCCAGCCCCATATTGGGTTTCCTATACGGATATGACCGTATTGGCCGGCGGCAAGCCAGTGGTTATCAGTGCTGATATAACGCAAAATTTTAAAATTACGCCTGCGCAATTGGCTGCAGCTATCACACCAAAGACGCGAGTGTTTTTTATTAACAGCCCCAATAACCCAAGCGGCGTTGCGTACACTAAAGATTAATTAGCCGCATTGGGTGCAGTATTATTAAAGCATCCAAATATCGTGATTATATCAGACGATATTTATGAACATACTTATTGGGCGACCTTCCCTTTCGCCAACATCGTAAATGCCACACCGGAATTGTATGATCGCACCTTAGTAGTTAATGGCGTGTCTAAAGCATATTCCATGACAGGATGGCGTATTGGATACGCGGCAGGACCAGTAAATGTAATTAAAGCTATGTATAAAATTCAAGGCCAAAGCACTACTAATCCATGTTCTATTTCGCAAAAAGCTGCCGTGACTGCATTAAATGGCGATCAAAGTTTTATTACCAATATGAATAAAGCATTCAAAGAACGCCATGACTATTTTATGCATGAATTGCAAAAGCTTCCTGGCGTAAAATGTCTTGCTGCGGATGGCGCGTTTTATGTGCTATTTCAAGTGCAAGATGTAATTCAAAAACTTAATCTGCCAAATGTAACTAATGATCATCAATTTGCTGAGTATTTATTAAATACGGTAGGCTTGGCATTAGTTCCAGGCTCTGCGTTTGGTGCACCGGGTTATTTACGTGCTTCAATTGCAGCGAGCATGGAAGAATTAAAAGAAGCTATTAAACGCTTACAAAAAGTAATCTTAACATAATTAATAAATGAGAAAAAATATGCTTAAAAACAAGGCAGAGAAATCATCATGCCGAGAAGAAACCAATCATGTTTCAAAACAAGCCTGTCAACCCGAAAATGCGCCGCTTTGTGGAGGCATTTCAGTCATAACGACGTGTGGACTAGGTGTTATTGCATCTAAACTGGCTACTGTGGGTACTGTATCTGTGGCGCCAGTACCTACATTGTTGTTTGGATTTTTGTCTTCAACAGCGTATTGGGGCAAACAATGTTACGATAAATGCAACAAGACCGATGAAGATCTTTTGCAGACGCTAGACGGGGATCCTTTACAAGAGCCATTTTTAACAAATGGTGCGGCAGCATCAGATGATATGGATAGGCCGATATATCGCGAACGCGTGATGATCTTGTAACTTAAGAGATTTGCCTATTATTAATTGGCAAATTCTTAC
>DATIHV010000178.1:0-8618 GCA_035480295.1 Gammaproteobacteria bacterium | reverse complement strand
TGATAGTGATTTATCAGGTGAAGGCTATACCGTGGCAAATTCCGTATATGCTGCATTGCAGGCTGCAGGTGATGTACCAGAGGTGATGGTAATTGGCGGAGCTGGAATATTTAAAGAATTTTTGCCCATTGCGGATCGCGTCTATTTATCGGTAATTCCACAAGATTTTGACGGTGATGCATTTTTTCCTGAGTTAGATGTAGAATGGCATTTGGTGGCAGAGCAACCACATGAAAAGTTTGTAGTACAAATTTTTGAGCATTAAAAGAAGAACAAAATAGGAAACAGCCAGTGAAGAATGATCCTTTATCCAGACTTAAAGAATTACATGCTGTAAAGTTAAGTTTGTACGCACATACCAAAGCTAAAATTGAAAGAAATTTAGAAAAATATTTAGGAAAACTCAGGCTTAAATCGTTTGTTGAAGTTGTGTTTGCACCTTTGATACAACCGCAAGTAGCATTATCCGATGCTAAACACTTAGAAGTAAATAAATTGTTAACTACTCTGTTTGTCGATGATGATGCTTCGACACCACTTACAGCTTTGATGTTGCTACGGGCCCAATCACAAAGCACCAATTCAACTCTTACCGATAAAAATTCGCAACCAACATTGGAAACGTTAACTACTAGACAAGAAAAATACTTTGCCAGCAGAGAAATAAAAAAGCGTGATTTAGATTTGTATGCGTTGGCACTAGAACAACAAGCAGTAGATATAGCAAAGTTACGTAAAGACCGCCCAGGACAACTCGATGCATTATTACAGGCAAGTCTTGCATCTACGTATTGGTTGATGCGCTTCTATAAACGCATGGCAAAATACGTTTTAGAAGATGTTGATGACATTACTGAAAGCAGTCATGTTATTATGCAATGGCTAGATTTTTTACGTCAGTTTATCTATGAATACGCTTTTGACGTTTCGCTTTCCGGCTCTGTTGTCCCTGTAGAGGAACAATATTTTGCCGGCACCGGTGCAAATATGGTTTCAAGGGCAGACAGAGAGCGACATTTTATATGGATGGATCGACTTTTAAAAGTTTTAGGAGCGCGTTATTCACAACTTACTATTTTTGAAAAAAAGATCTTAAATTCATCATATGCACCTGATGCTCGAGAACACTCTATATTATTGCTTTGCATGGAAGATCCAAATCTCATCGAGCTCCCATGCAATTTATGGCTTGAATATTTGTTCTTAATCGCAGAACTTGAACAAATCACAAGATATATAAGTGGCACATTTGCGCAATTGCCAATGCAGTTAAGTAAAGAAAATACCGCAAAATTGATTAAGCTTCGCGCTGCGGAAATTCCTGTACTGAGTATGCCTAAAAAAAATAATACAAAACCCGCAATTGAGTCTCCGCAGAAGCAGTTGTCTAGAACCTGTTTTGAAGTAGTGGATTTTTTACAGCGCGGAGATCCTGGGCCAATAGTAGATGCTGCAGTGTTAAAAAACCGGAACGATAGTTCTGGCAGTGAAAATGAAGAAGGTAATAATACACCTTTAGAGGGCGGCGTGACTGAACGGAGTTTAACAATTGATGAACTTTTTTCTACACCAACATCTGATCCAGCTGGTGACATGCTATATCGACCGCCACTGCGTTTGATATCGGCTGAAATGCCGGGTTATAAAGGTCCGTATGAGGTTGAAAGTCCGTCAGTTAATTTTCCTACACTTCCACCAGCCCCGAATGCTGTAGTACGAGTGGTATCGGAGTAGCATATATGCGTCATTGGTGGAAAAATCCTAAACTTGTTGGTAATGTTGCGTATTATGTGCTGCGTACTTTAGGCTATACGTTGCGTGTTAAGATACATAAACATCCCAGTATTGATCCTACACAGCCATATTTATTTGCGTTTTGGCATGGTAGACAATTGTTTCCAAGTTTGATCATTGAGCAGCACCATTTTACTCCTTTGTGTGCAATGGTTAGCCCATCGCGCGATGGAGGTCTTTTAACCGCATATCTACATAAAATTGGATTTGCAGTAGTGCGTGGTTCGTCGCGTGACAATAGTGTCGCTGCATTGCGGCAAATGCGGCGCAAATTATTGCAAGGTTCATCCATAGGTTTTGCGAGTGATGGTCCAATTGGGCCACGGCATATTGTAAAGCCAGGAGTTGTGTACTTAGCGCAAAAGTTGCGTTGTCCAATTATTCCACTGGGCAGTGATTTTGATAAATGCTGGACCTTTGAAAAAGCTTGGGATAAGTTTCAATTACCAAAACCTTTTGCGCGTTGCGGTTTAATATTGGGTGAACCATTTTATGTGCCACAAGATATGGATATAGAGCAGGGATGTGCAGAATTAGCGGAGCGCTTGCATGCTGCGGAGCGTGATGCATTGCAGTTGATTGATGGAACCAGTGATTTATAAGCCGTATTTTTCTAACAATTTGCGTAAAGTATTACGACTGATCCCTAACCATTGTGCCGCTTTAGATTGATTGTTATTTGCATGTTGCATGACGATGCTCAATAAAGGTTTTTCAACTTGAGCGATGAAGAGCTCGTAAATGTTATGTGCTTCTGCGCCGTCGAGATTGATGAAGTACTGGTTGAGTGTTTGTTTAATTGACGCTTGTAGATCCATATTGTAACTCTGCAAAAAAATCCTTGATCGCTTGGCGTTGTGCAGCCGCAGAGTCTAATTGATTGAAGTGCTCTCTAAATTTGCCGGCATGCGGTTGGCCTTTACTATACCAGGAAACATGCTTACGTGCCATGTGCACACCAATGTATTCATCATAAAATTCGTATAAGTTTTCAATGTGCCTAGTTAAGATTTGCTCGATTTCAGCAAGCGAAGGTTCGGCAGCAAATGTACCATGTTCTAAGTAATGATTAATTTCTCTAAAGATCCATGGGCGGCCTTGTGCAGCACGTCCTATCATAATTGCATCAGCACCGGTTTTTTCTAAAACATATTTAGCTTTTTCGGGTGTAGTAATATCGCCATTGGCTATTACAGGAATATTAACGCTTTGTTTGATCAAGGCTATTGTTTCATACTCGGCTTCGCCTTTAAAAAAACAATTGCGCGTACGGCCATGTACTGATAATGCTTGAATGCCTGTATCTTCGGCGATCTTTGCAACGTTTGGTCCATTGCGCATTTCGGTACTCCAACCAGTACGAATTTTTAGAGTCACTGGAATTTTCACTGCATTCACGGTGGCTCTTAATATTTCTGCTACAAGCGGTTCATCACGCAATAATGCTGAGCCAGAAGACATATTACATACTTTTTTTGCTGGGCAACCCATGTTGATATCAATAATTTCCGCGCCCATATCTTCATTCATGCGCGCAGCTTCGGCCATCATTTTTGGATCGTAGCCTACGATTTGTACCGAACGTGGCACTGTTTCGCCATCATGATTTGCGCGGCGTAATGTTTTTGCACTGCCGCGTATTAAGGATGTAGAACCAACCATTTCTGATACTGCCATGCCAGCACCCAAATCTCTGCACAGTTGGCGAAATGGCCGATCAGTAACACCTGCCATAGGCGCGAGGATTAGTTTGTTGGCTATCTTGTGGGGGCCGATTTGCATTACAGTACCTTAGGTTTTAAGTGCTAAGGATTATAGCTTAGTTATGCTTAAGTATCACTACGGTTATCGCCACTATTGCTGGCATTGTCGTCTTGATTAAGCTTTTGCTTCGGTCTGGGAGGCCTAGCTGGGCGTTTTGTTGTGCTTGCGGTAGTTGTGGGTGTAGAGGGGTTAGTTTTCTTGAGAGCGGTACGAGCTTCATGTAACTGGCGTGCATAAGCATTATCAGCTGCAGTGGGGGCTTTGTCTGGAGTTTTTTTGAGCTGTACGCCACTGGTTGGTATAGGTGGCAGTTTTTTAAATTGTACAGTGCGGCTTGATGTGGGTGGCAATGTAGACTTTGGTGTGGAGGGTTTTGGCAAATAGCTAGGCGGTGAATACACCATTGCGCGCGGTGAGGTTGTAGTCGTACTTGTACGAGTCATAGCTAGATGTGCGCCAGCGCTGGCATCAGACATAATAACTTGCGCAATACAGGCTTTATCTAATTTATACATTTCTTTACCGCTGCTACCTATTGCACCAGACATATTCTCATAAAGAAAATTACTTACTTGCGGCATGGTTTTCAATGTGGGTGGATCAATTTGGACGCCGGCTATGCCAGCAAGATTTTCACGTTTAACAGTAGTATGCAGGCTATGTGTTAAAGATCTAAGAATGTTTTCTTCAAGTTGCTCCATATCTGGCATACGATCTTCGGGTTTTTCGTGCAGTATTAATGTGTCTATATCTATAGCAGAAAAAGCTTCTACAAATGCTTGATATAATCCAGTTCTATCCACGCCACTCTTACAGGTAACGTGTGCTCTAATGCCTAGCAACGCGCATAGTTTTTGTTCTTTGCGAGCGGTTATGTAGCTCGCTGCAATGCGTTCTAATTCGCGTTGTTCCAGGGGATCTACTTCAGTACCAAATGCAACTCGTGCTTTTGCTACGACTCTCGATACCATTGCTGCAGAAGCTTGGCCAATTTGCTTGCGTATTTTTGCAACATCATAATACGTTTCGATGTCGATGTACAAATTAATAAATTTTATAATGTCATCGCTAAGTTCATGCTGATGTTCTTGCCTGAAATTCAGTAGTTTTTTACTTATTAATGCGTCACGATGCAAATAATTAAGTGGCATAAAAATGTTAATTAACTCGGCTTTTAAGGTGTCATCCATGACATGAGAATTTATAAATTCAACTATGCGCTCCTTACGTCGTATGTTGCCAGTAACAAAATAACTTTTGTTAACGTTAAATACATCCAGAGATTCAACACGTACACCGGCAACCTTGTTCACCATATAGTTGCTGTAGTAGTTTTCATGCGTAATGCGCATACCTAATTCTTTATCAGTTAGACGTTCTATGGTAAGTTCATGCAGTACATGGCTTGCTGCGTCGTCATTTCTAGCAGCAGTGGTGCGACGTAATATTTCTGCTGCCTCCGTTAAAGTAAATTTTAATGACTTATCGCGCGCAATTCTTTCCAAACAATATTGTGTGGTGGCTAATTGCGCTGCTTCATTTTCGTAAACGGTTTTGCTTGTAATTGCTTTGCCTAAAAAGCTTGTATACCTTAGGCCGCGTTCTTCCGAAATTAAGGGTGATAATGCAGTTATATATCCTTCCTGAATAATATAGTTATTTTCTCTAAATATACGGTCGACATTTTGTCCGCTATTAATTTGCTTTATTAGTTCTTCTTTCGCATAATGTCGAACTAGCGCACAAAAAGAAGCATAAATTATTTCTAAATCGTTAAGACCTTCTTTGCCAACTATGTCTGTTATAGGCTCTTTACCAATTTGTTCGGCCTTGTTTTCAGCCGAATGTATCACAGCAACGGAAGATGATCTACCAAAAGACACTTCCTCGCCATAGTCAAAATCAATTTTTTTACCTTCATGCGTCAATATGATGGGCTGTACGATTACGGTCCAATCATTGGATAGCATCATGTTTTCCTGCATCTTTTCTGGAGAGCGTTGTGCGGAGGATATATCACTGTTTGGAATCATCAGCACTTTGCAATAACGCGCCTGATTGTCAGGTTCGCCTTCCACGTACTGCCTATACATAACTCTAAGGATGGGGCGCTTTTTATGTGACTGAATATCAATGTCGCGTTCTTGAATTCTTTTTACGTATTCACGATAGACAACGCCATCAGGTAGTTGCGGAAATTGCACATTATTTTCTGCGCGCCATAATGCAATAGCTAAGCGACCAATAAATACACGCTCCAATCTAATATTGCGTGCTAGGATTTTGCGCAAAACTAATCGGCGATCAGGCAAATCTAATGCTGATTCAAAAGAGGTTTTTAAGTGCTCAACTCCGTCCGCACTAAAGGATTGATTAGTAAATGTTGCCATTTCAGCAATAAACTCATCATCTACACTTTGTCCCTCGTCTTCTTCTGGTTCTGGAAAGGAACCTTCTTGTTCCGTGGAGGTATTAGTTTTAGGAAGTTTGGGTAGTGCGGTTGGGACCTGACTTGGCATCTTATAGCCTTTAGTAAATTCTTCGCGGATTTGTTGCACTGCATTTATAATACCACTATCAGCACCATTTACTTCAATCGCGATTGATTCTGCTGCCGCGTATATAGCATCAAATGTATGTTGAATATCATGTGGATTAAAGGACATGTTGGAGATCGAACCTTGCAAGAAGGTTTGTATTTCTCGCCCGTCATAGGTAAAACCCGCACTTGCATTTGCATCCTCAGCAATTTGAGTTGTAACTTTGCAGTCATTCGTATATCTGCGCCATTCTACGGCGTGTGGATTATCTACGTTAGCAGGCGCCAGGCCCATTTGCGCAAGCAAGGCCAGATCTTCTTGTTCGGCTATTTGTTTTAATGCAACTAGTTCGGCAAGCTCACGTTCTTTGATTGCAGAGCGACAATTTATTGGGTATGCGAAAGCAAAAGCCTGTACTTGCCAGTCTTCGGTAATACCTAAAGCTTTTAGCTGCTCTGGATCAAGTGGCATTGTTGCACCGAACCTTTTTTACCCTACTGTAGCTTGGACGATTTAGAGGTAAAAAAAGTTCAATTGCATATGCACTTAGTGACTTACTTTGCTGATGTTCATTTCCTTGCCGCCTACTTTTAAGCGTTGCAAGGTTTGCAAGGTGTTTTTTGGCATGCCTTTAGGCAAATCTACTAACGAGAATTTAGCTTCAATTTTAATTTTGCCAATTAAACGGCCTTCAATACCGGCATTATTCGCGATTGCACCAACGAGGTTTCTAGGCATAAGACCATGATCCCGGCCTATTTCTACGCGATATTGTTCCATCCCGGCTTCTTGTCCACCAGCGCGTGGTCTCTCGCGTTTATTGTCAAATTCGCGCCCAAAGCGTGATTCGCTGCGCGGTGTGGAATCTCTGCCGCCGCGTGATTCACGTGCATCTTTATTGAAGACGCGTGGTTCGCGAGTATCACGGGAATCTTTATTGAAGCTACGTGGTTCGCGAGTATCACGTGCATCTTTATTAAAGCTGCGTGGTTCACGAGTATCTCTGGAATCTTTGCTGTAACTGCGTTTTTCACGTGATTCGCGTGATCCTCTATATTCGCGTGGCTCTCTGTCTTCAAAGGATCTTCTTGAATCGCGCGATGCGCTAGAATCGCGTTTAGCAGTGGTGTGCTGCATTTCTTTCTTCAACACTAATGGCGTATCGCCTTGTAACAATTTGGCTAAAACTGCTGCCACTTTTTCTGCTGGCATGCCAGTTTCTTGCATATAGTCGTTAATTAATGTTTCAAAGAAGCTAATGTTTTTCGTAGCTCCATCAGTGATGCGTTGTTTAAAGGCGTTGATACGTCGATCGTTAATGGTTTGAATAGACGGTGTAGGTAATTCAGCAATCGGTTGCTTTGTAGCATGCTCTATATTACGTAATAAATAACGCTCTCTAGGTGTAATAAATATAATCGCAGTTCCTGCACGTCCAGCTCTGCCGGTACGGCCAATTCTGTGTACATATGATTCGGCATTATTTGGTGCATCAAAATTAATAACATGTGTAATGCGATCTACGTCTATACCGCGTGCAGCTACGTCGGTGGCGACTAATATGCGTATTTTGCCAGCTTTTAGTTGATCTATGACGCGCTCACGTTGTTGTTGCACTATATCGCCGTTAATTGCTACAGCATTAAATCCGCGTTCAGTTAATTGCTCGGCAACATCTTCAGTAGCACGTTTAGTTTTAACAAACACTATTATCGCGTCAGAATCTTGCGCTTCAATTACACGTGCTAAAGCATCGACTTTTTGCGAGCCAGCAATCATGTAATAGAACTGCTGAATTGTAGCAGCAGTTGAAGTTTTATTTTTTATGCTAATGCGTTCAGGATCACGTAAATAGGTTTCGGCGATGGCTTTGATTGCTGCAGGCATCGTGGCAGAAAATAAACCGATTTGGCGTTTTTCTGGCACATGTTGCAAAATCCATTCCACATCTTCAGCAAAGCCCATACGTAGCATTTCATCAGCTTCATCTAGAATTAGCGTCTTGATACCACCTAATACTAATGATTCACGTCGCATATGATCCATAATGCGTCCTGGAGTTCCAATTACGATATGCACTCCACGGCGTAATTCACGCAATTGGGTGCTAAAACCTTGTCCACCGTACACCGGTAATATAGAAAGGCCTGGCATATTCATGGCAAAACCATTAAATGCTTCAGAAACTTGTAACGCTAGTTCGCGCGTAGGCACTAGGACCAGCAATTGCGGTTCGGCATTTTTGAGGTTAATTCTAGTTAGTAACGGCAATGCAAAAGCAGCGGTTTTACCGGTACCGGTTTGCGCCTGGCCTAAGACATCAGATCCAGCCAATAATGGGGGGATTGCCTGCGCTTGAATAGGGGTAGGTTCAACATATCCAAGGGTTACTAAAGCTTTTAATAAGTGGTCTGGAAGACCTAATTCATTAAAAAAAGAGGTATTTTCGGGCAATTCTACGGCCATTGGGGTCTCCAGACGCTAGTTGCATGTCTTAAGTTGTGTATATAGATTGGTGTG
>DATIHV010000177.1:0-5130 GCA_035480295.1 Gammaproteobacteria bacterium | reverse complement strand
TAAATCTTTAACTAATTGATCGGTTTCGCGCGAAGCTGTGCCGTTACCGATGCTAATTAATTCTACGTTAAACTGTGCACATAATTGTGCCAAGGTTTGCAGCGCTGTATCCCATTGCTTTTGCGGCGCATGTGGGAATATAGTCGCGTATTGTTAATATTTGCCAGTGCCATCAACCACGGTGACTTTTACACCAGTTTTAAAACCCGGATCCAATCCCATGGTGGTTTTCATACCGGCAGGAGGCATCATTAATAAATCGCGTAAATTAGCGGCAAAGACTGCGATGGCTTTTTGCTCGGCAAATTCACGCATACGCGTGATTAATTCAACTTCAAGTTGCACTTTGAGTTTGATTTGCCAAGTCCATTTTACTACTTCTAACAGCCATTGATCTGCAGGACGTTTTTGATCGCTAATGGCAAAATGCGCCGCAATGTCAGTTTCAAATGGATAGTCTGCTTCTAAATTAATTTGCAAAAATCCAGCGTTGCGGCCGCGCAATACTGCTAAGGCACGATGTGAAGGTACTACATGCACTTTTTCGGCAAATGCAAAGTAATCCGCAAACTTTTGTCCTGCTTGTTCTTGGCCAGTTTTAACTTGGCTAGTCAAAATTCCGTGCTGCCAATAATGCTCGCGTAATGCACCAACTAAATTTGCGTCATCTGCAAATTGCTCCATTAAAATGTAACGCGCGCCTTCTAGCGCAGATTTAGCATCAGTAATGTTATGTTCGGCATTTATATATTCTGCGGCTATTGTTTCTGGCACAAGTGTTGGATCTGCATACAAGCGATCTGCCAACGGCTGTAAACCTGCTTCAATCGCAATTTGGCCGCGTGTACGCCGTTTAGGTTTATAAGGTTTATATAAATCTTCCAAACGCGCTTTATTATCCGCAGCATGAATTGCGGCTTGTAATTCAGGAGTTAATTTACCTTGCGAGTCAATTTCTTTGAGGATCGCTTCGCGGCGTTCGGACAATTCACGTAAATAATGCAAACGTTCTTCTAAGGTCCTTAACTGAGTATCACTCAACCCTTTTGTCACCTCTTTGCGGTAACGTGAAATAAATGGCACCGTGTCACCATTGTCTAAAAGCTTGATGGCTGCATCTACTTGCTCAGCCTTAACTTGTAATTCGTTAGCTATTATTTCGGATATCAAAGACATAACAAAGGACCCTAATCAGTTAAGCACTGCGTCAATTATAACACAGGAAGGCCGCAAAAACGCCTATAAAAGCAAAATGTAAGTCGTATTACAAATTCTTATCGGGATACTCACACCACTGCTGAATAATACATCCGCCGCATAATGGCTTGCGCGCCTTGCATACGTAACGGCCATGCAGAATTAACCAATGATGTGCGTCGTGTTTGTATTTAGCGGGGATTACCGCTTCAAGTTGCTGCTCTACACCTAACGGTGTTTTAGAGTGCACTAGGCCGATGCGATTGGCGACGCGCATCATGTGTGTGTCGACTGCGATGGTTGGTTCACCGAATGCGGTGTTTAAAATCACATTGGCGGTTTTGCGGCCAACTCCCGGCAAGGACATTAATTCTTCACGCGTTTTTGGTACATGGCCGTGATGTTTTTCAATTAAAGCGTGACAGGTTTTAAAAATGTTTGCTGCTTTAGTGTTATATAAACCAATGGATTTAATATAGGATTTAAATTTGGTGAGCCCTAGCGCTAAAATTTGCTCTGGTGTATTAGCAACTTTGAACAATTCAGCAGTAGCTTTATTTACGCTTACATCAGTAGCTTGTGCTGATAAAATCACAGCAATTAATAATTCAAAATGACTGTGATATTTTAATTCCGTAGTTGGTTCAGGATTGTGTTTTTTTAAACAAGCAAATATTTTATCAATTGTGGCTTTGTTCATTACGTTTGCTGCGCATCCTAGCTAATGATTCTGCAATTTCCTGACGAATTTGCTCGCGTTTGCTTGCTGCATCTTGATATAACGGCAATGTTCTTTGTGCTTCTTGTTGCAAGCGCAGTTGGCGTGCCTTATGCCTAGATTTAGCTTTTACCGCGCGGGCGGGTTTGTCTATTTCTGTGCCAGCTGGTAATAGTGAACTTAAAGGCACCATGTCAATACAATCAACTGGACATGGATCGATGCAAAGTTTACAACCTATACATTCATCGGTTAATACAGTGTGTAAAAACTTATGTGTGCCTAATATAGCATCAACTGGACAAGCAGGAATGCATCTACTGCAACCTATACATTCTGCTTCACGAATAACTGCAGTTAACATGTTTTACTGTACTTTCATGCCTGGCTGCGCACCAGAGTGTGGTTCTAATAACCAAAGGCCAGAGCGATCGTCTGCTACTGCTACGAGCAACATGCCTTCTGACATGCCAAAGCTCATTTGGCGTGGTGCAAGATTCGCAACCATGACTGTGTGTTTGCCAATTAAAGATTCGGGGTCATACGAAGCCTTAATGCCAGCAAAAACTTGCCGTGTTTCGCCATTGCCTAAATCTACTGTTAATTTCAATAACTTTTTAGCTTCCGGAATAGCCTCGGCGCTAACTATTTTTACAATACGTAAATCGATCTTGGCTAGATCATCGATGGTAATGGTGGCTGGCTTTTCTTCTATGTCAGACATGTAACACTCATTGCGGCAATTAAAGTCCTATGATACCGACACATGACAGGTAAGACAAGATTTTGCGCTATGCTATTAAGAACTGTCTGGGGATTTTTGCATGGGATTTGCATACGGATTTATGCGCAGAGCGGTCAATTATGGCCGCGAATATTGGCAGACATATAAACCCGACGGGTTTTGGGAATATGTAGCCTGGGCATTAATGTGCATTTCGATCGGCGCTATTTTTTATTTCTTACTACCATACAGCACTATCGTCGTTCAATTATGCGCATTAGCTGTGCGGTTTCTGTCTTTTATAGGGAGAGGCCTTGCTGTAGGTTTTAGTAACTTTGGTGTGCTCTTCAACTCGTTTCAAGGATCATGGCTTGGATCACAATTTTGGGCTTTCGGCGCATGGGTTGTCGGCTTAGGTGTATCACTAGGCACTTCATTTATTGGTGCACTCCAAACCGCTGCAACATTTGCGCCGTGGTTGGTTGGTTTAACAGTGATTATTCCAGTGATTATACTGGCCAACGATGAGTATAGAGAACGAAAATTAACCAATAACGCAAATTTGGATAATCTACCACCCCGGCCTAATATTGATGAACGACTTACCAAAGGCCGCTATGGGTTAAAACAAGGAATTGATGCAGATTTGGGAAAAATTTACGCCAATTTTAATAATTACAATTATTTAACCCGCGAAAAAATTAATGGCCTGCTCGATGATCTACTGACACCGTATGTTTCAAGAGCTGGCGGACGTGTGCCGATCGATAATCTAGCGCCACCGGAAAGTACTGAATACTTATTTAAAGCCGCGCATGAAATCACCAAACTTCTGTGGAAAATAGACAAATTTCCGTACAACTACTTGCTACCGAACGCCGTTGCTAATGCGCGTAATCAACAAAATGCTGGCGCCATGGTTGCGCGTAACCCAGGAGCTCCACCGCCAGCACATCCAGCACAGCAACAAAATAACGTGGATAGAAATGCCAATCATCGTTTCTGGGGTAGAGGTTACGGTGGCGCGGAACAAAATAACGCACGACCGAACAATCCTCCAGCAGGGCCTAATCAAAACGATGATCCTGGTGGAAATAGGAGGCGCCGTTAATGCTCACGCCATATCGAAAAAAATTGACCCTAATTTGCGCGATAATTTTGGCGTTGATCGTGATTTTTTACGGCACAGTGTATATATTATGCAAAATATATTTAAACCCTAAAACCATACAAGAAACCATTGTCAATCAAGCTAAAGTAAAGTTTAATCGCACGGTAACTGTTGGCAATGATATCGAATTTGATATTGATTGGGACATGTCGCCACATTTAGTGCTACATGATGTAGCTATAGCGAACAGCCCATGGGCCAGCAATCCGCACATACTTACTGCCAAAGAAATTGAATTTCATTTTAGTTTGGCAAATATTTTGTTAAAACAAATAAGCATTCATACTGTTAATTTAATTGAGCCTGCAGTTTATTTAGAAACAAAAGGCTCGCAAACGAATTGGGATGATTTACATAATGATATCAATGCAACTCCAAGTAGCACGTTGCGTTTAACAATGCATAAAATACAAGTAGAGCACGGAACGTTATCATATAATAACGACAAAACTGACATTGAAAAGCTAGATTTTGTTACGCGCAATGATTTCAGCAACATGCATTTTCATTTGCAAGCCACACATCATAATTTACCTATTAAAGCCACTATAGAAATAGATTCATTAATAACATACTTCAAGCTTAACATCGTTACCATGCATGTGGGCAACAGCGACATAACTGGCAACTTAAACATAGAAAAGTCACCGGTAAAAATTTCGGGCAAGTTTGAATCTGACAAGCTCGTGTTAAGTGACTTCTTAAACAACGGGGCCAACACTAGTGGCGAGTATGTTATATCGAAGAGCCCTATTCCGGTTGCATTGTTACGTGGATCTGAATTTGACGTCACGGTGAAAATTGGTGTGGTCGACCTAGGCGGACTGCAGTTAAACAAATTTGCGTTACAAGCAAAAAATGTTAAAGATGTTATTAATATCAAATTAAATCCTGGCGCAATAATTGATAACGGTAAACTTGATTTGAACATTGATTATAATCTAAATCCAGCCACACCAACGTTGTCCTTGCAGGCAAAAACTACAACTTTGCAATTCGAATCCATACTTAGACAAATGTTTGGCAAAGCACCGATCGAAGGCAGCAGTTTAGACTTTAGCTCTAACCTGCAAGGCCAAGGGAGCGATTTCAATACTATTGTAGGCAGTTTAAGCGGACAAATTTTATTAGTTGCTGGACCGGGTGAATTTGAAAATTCAGCTGCAGCGATGGGCAGTGTTTTTACAAATGTTTTAAGTTCAGTTATAACTTTTGATAAGCAATTGCCTAGTACCGGTTTTAAATGCGGTGTTATGAACTTTAAAGTTAACAACGGTGTGGCGAACGCACGCAACGGAATCGGTGTTGAAGCCGCAAGCG
>DATIHV010000176.1:0-2410 GCA_035480295.1 Gammaproteobacteria bacterium | reverse complement strand
ATCAGCAATCAACAAACTTGGTTTGCATGCTAATGCCATGGCAATCATTACACGTTGTTGCATGCCACCTGATAGTTCATGCGGATAGCAAGCAAAACGGCGTACTGGATCAGCGATTTTCACAGCCTCTAGCAGTCGCATTGTTTCAATAGTTGCAATACTGCCGCGCATTTGTCTATGCAATGCCAAAACTTCAAGTATTTGCTGCCCCACTGTCAAGACAGGATTCAAGCTGGTCATTGGATCTTGAAATATCATGGCCATGTCCGCACCACGCACTTTTTGCATGTCTTTTTCCGCTAATGTCAAAATATCTTGACCATGTAATATAATTTTGCTGGCATTTAGATATGCTGCCTTTGCAGGTAACAAGCGCATCAAAGATAATGCCGTCATAGATTTACCGCTGCCAGATTCGCCAATCAATGCAAAAGTTTCTCCTGAATTAATCGTAAAGCTTATATTATTAACGATATTAATCCAGCTTTGATTATCGTCTTCAATAGATGTAGAAAGATTCACTGCGTCTAACATGTCTTATGCCGTCCTCGGATCAAAGGCGTCACGCACGCCGTCGGCAAAAATATTGGCTGCTAATACCAGCATAAACATCATCACAAATGCGCCAGTCAATGACCACCAAATTACTGGATCGCGCCCCATTTCAGTTCGTGCTGCGTTAATCATATTGCCCCAACTGAACATCGAAGCATCAACGCCAACTCCCACATATGACAAAACCGCTTCAGCTAAAACTAACCCGCTAAAATCAAGAATTAAAGAAATCAAAATAATATGCAATAAATTTGGCACAATATGCTTGATTATAATTTGCATGTTATTCAAACCAATCACACGCGCCGATAAGATAAATTCTTGGTCGCGCAGTTTTAAAGTTTCGCCGCGCAATATTCTACACAACGTAGTCCAACTTGTGACGCCTAGAATCGCACATAATAATAACAACCTGGCATCGGCGCGCTGCGCCATATAGGTAAACGCATTGCTATGGCGCGCGATTACTGCGTCTAGACTTAGCATTGCCGCAGCGATCAGCAATACTCCAGGAATGGAACTTAAAGTTGTGTACAAATATTGAATCAGGTCATCAATCCAACCACGGAAATACCCCGCCATCGCGCCAAATAAAACAGCAAACGGCAAAGTTAAAACTGTCGCCAGAATGCCAATAATTAAACCAGTGCGTACACTCTTGAGAGATGAATAAAACACATCTTCGCCGATTTTGTCCGTACCAAAAATATGGTAATGCTGCATGAGATGTGCACATGTACACGTGACCAACAAGATCGCTGCATAAGTAATTAAAATTGTAAACATACTAGTACGGTTAATATTTCTGACATTTTTATACTTTCTAAGCACGAGCCAAGCCAATGCAATACAAAAGCTAAAGATGATAATGGTATCAATAAGGCCTTGGCCAATGCAATTCCAAATTGAAACGGGGGACACATATTGCAACGGCGCAGCAATCCAAGAAATTGCACCAGAATCATCCTTATGCATGTCGGGGATAAACAAATGAGTAGCAAATGGTGCAGAGTAGGATTTTTCCGCTAATGTGGAAATCGGATATAACAATTTATCTAATAGACTCTTAATATTGTTGATTGTATCTGCTTTTGGAACATAATGAATTGAATCAAGCAAACCTACTACAACAAATACCATTAATATCATGCTAGCAATTATGCGACTTGGCCGGCGATAAACTTTAAACCACCTTGCACGCGTATGCTTGTTACGCATAGCAAAATATATTGCTATCAATGTCAACAGCAACAATAAATACACCAGCAAATCGGTCCATAGAAATATCAGCATAAGATTTTAAAACCCTAACTTAACTTCACGCGCGGATCAACCATCACATAGGAAATATCCGTAAGGATCAATCCCAAGATATATAACACAGTGCCTAAAAATACCATTGCTCTCACTACAGCAAAATCCTGCTGTTGAATCGCATCAATAGTGTAACTACCTAGACCAGGAATCGCAAAAAATGACTCTAGTAACAAACTACCCATAAATAACAATGGCAACACTGCCACCACTCCAGTCAAGATAGGAATTAAACTGTTACGCAAAACATGTTTAAATAACACTACAGGCTCGCTAAGACCCTTGGCACGCGCAGTGCGTACATAATCTTTATTTAACTCTTCTAGAAAGAACGATCTGTACCAACGCGCACCTGCGCCTATGCCAGCAATGATGCTTATAAATACCGGTAATATGACAAATTTATAACTTGCAAGGCCACCTTCATAGCCAGATATAGGCACCCATTTGAGCACACGTGCAAATAAAAATTGCGCGCCGACTATATAAAACAACGCAGATATTGACATCAACACCACGCAAGCAATGACTCCCCAAGTAT
>DATIHV010000175.1:0-3729 GCA_035480295.1 Gammaproteobacteria bacterium | reverse complement strand
AAAGTGCACCATGGGACGCATACGCAGCCAAGTAATTAATTCATCGCAATCGGGTGCTTCAAATACTGGTTCAAAACCAATTTTACGATCATTATGCGGTGTAACTTTGCCGTTTGCGATTGCAAGCAAAACTAAATCATGATTACCCAATACGCATACTTGTTTGTCACCCAGATCGCGGATAAAGCGTAACACCTCGACCGGTTTCGGCCCGCCGTTGATTAAATCACCAGTAAACCACAAAATATCTTTACGCGGATTAAACTTTATGGCAGCAAGCAATTCTTGTAATTGATCAAAACAGCCGTGAATATCGCCGATAACATATGTAGACACTATAGCTAGTCCTTTGCTAAGTAATTCGTAATATTACTATAATCCATTAAACGCAAATTTTCTGCACGTAATTTAGGATCTAATTGCAGGCCAATCAATTCCTCTTGGCTAATAAAGTCTTTTAGCGAATTGGCAATAGTTTTACGCCGTTGGCTGAATGCATGCGTAACTATATCTTGCAGTAGAGCATGATCCGCAACGACAATTTGTGGTTCAATATAAGGAGTAAAGTGTACTATGCAGGAATGCACTTTTGGTTGTGGCGAAAATGCGGTAGGTGGTACATCTAAAATTACTTGCATAGTGCAATAATATTGTGCCATGACGCTCATCCGACCGTACTCTTTAGTATTAGGATGTGCGGTCAAACGATGTGCAACTTCGCGTTGTAACATGAAATACATATCTTGAATGTTATTTACGTTTTCAAACAACTTAAACAACAATGGTGTGGAAATATTATAGGGTAAATTGCCAACCACGCGCAATTTGTGCGTTTTACGTTCCACTGCTAGTTCTGCTAATTCAAATTTTAATATATCCGCACAATGCAGATGAAAGTTTTTATACTGTATAAATTCTTGTTGTAAATGTTGTGCTAGATCACGATCAATTTCTACCGCATCAATGGTCGCACCACTTGCAACCAACTCTGCGGTTAACGCACCTTGACCTGGGCCAATTTCTAGAATATTTTGCTTAGGGACGGGATGGATCGCAGCAACTATCTGCTTGATTATATGCGTATCAATTAAAAAATTTTGTCCAAAACGTTTGCGTGGATGATGCGTCACTTAAGTCATGCTTGCTTATTTGCATTAGTAAGAGAAATTATCTCGATGCGCGCTTCATCACGGATGCGCTTAGTCCATGCTTCAATGGCTTCGTTAGTTTTACGCATGGTTAATACTTCCATCGCCTTATTCCATGCTGCTTCATTTGAAGTATGTTGCGTTCTACGATCTAGCACTTGGATCAAGTTCCAACCTTCTTCGGTTTGGAAAGGTTCGCTGATTTCACTATTTTTTAATTTAGACATAACTTCATAAAATTGGGGCAAAACTGCATCTTCGCGCACCCAACCTATGTCACCGCCTTTGGCAGAAGAACGTAGATCTTGTGATTTTTTTTGTGCCAGTTTGGCAAAATCAGCACCATTAAGGATCTGTTTGCGTAATGAAAGCAATGTCTTTTGCGCTTCTTCACTAGAAGTATGTCCATCAGGGACGATCAAAATTTGACGGACGTGTGTTTCTAAATCTTTTTCATTGTTGGTTACGCGTTTACCGGCTAATTTAATGATATGGAATCCGCCAGCACTACGGATAGGACCAACAATTTCGCCGACTTGCATTGTTGGAACATAGGTTACAAATAAAGTTGGCAATTCACCAACTGTACGCCAGCCTAAGTCACCGCCATTAAGTGCTTGTCTGCCGGCAGATTTGGTCATGGCAGTTTTTTCAAAATCTGCACCTTTCTTTAAATTCGCTACTAAATCATCTGCTTTGCTTTGTGCTACTTTCAACGCTGCAGGAGTAGGAGATTCTGGTGTCAGCAACAGAATGTGATTAAGTTTATATTCAGTACCGGAATGATCTTGTCCAGCAGGGGAGCTTAAGTAACTTTCCACATCGGCTTTAGCAATAACTACGTCGCGCGCAACTTCGCGGGCTTGTAGTCGCTGTATAGTTAAATCATTGCGAATTTGCGTGCGGTAATCTTCAAATGCTATGCCTTTGCGTTCTATACTACTTTTGAATTCGTCTAAGGTTTGGCCTTTTTGTTTAGCCATGTATTGTATGGCTTCGGACACGGTGATGCTGTCAACTTCAATTCCGGATTCGGCGGCTAGTTGCACTTGGATTTTGTCGAGCACAATACGATTTAACATTTGTTCATGCAGGACTTCTTTAGATGGCAATGCGGCACCTTGCGCTTCAATATCCGCCAGCACTAACTTTGCGTAGCTATCAAGCTCGTACTGGGAAATCACATCGCTATTTACCACCGCAATGACTTTATCTAATACTTCGCGGGTAGCGACGGCATTTAAAGATATAAAACTTAGGCCTGCAATAAAAGCAACGTGTCTAACTAGTTTTGTGATATTCATTTTTATATTCGTATGGATTGGCTTTAAAAACTCATGCCAGTCTATCATAAACACAGCATGAATTGTATGTTATGCTACCTTATATGCCTGGCAACTGAATGGAGATCATCTGCATGGTAGCAGTACTCGCCAAAATACTTATATTAATACTCGCAAGTACAAAAGCCATGGCAAATCTTACCATTAATATGCCAGTTGGCGTCACAGAAATAAGTCACAAAGTTTACCAACTTCACATGATCATCCTCTGGATTTGCGTAGTCATTGGGGTAATTGTGTTCGGCATTATGTTTTATGCCATTATTTTTCACCGCCGGGCGGCAGGGCATAAAGCAGTACAATTTCATGAGCATACTCGGCTAGAAATTCTCTGGACGATCATTCCTTTTGTAATTCTGGTGGCGATGGCGGTGCCAGCCACAAAAACCATTTTAGAAATGGACAATATAAACGATTCAGATTTGACGGTGAAAATCACCGGCTATATGTGGCGTTGGCATTATGAATATGTTGGCACAAATGTTTCGTTTATGAGTGACTTAGCTACTCCTTACGAGCAAATTATTAATCGTGCCGAAAAAGATGAACACTATTTGCGTGAAGTAAATAATCCTTTGGTATTACCAATCAATAAAAAAGTGCGTTTGTTAATGACTGGTAACGATGTAATTCACTCGTGGTGGGTGCCAGATTTAGGTGTGAAGAAAGATGCGATCCCAGGTTTTATAAATGAAACATGGACGCGCATAAATACAGTTGGAACATATCGCGGACAATGTGCGGAGCTATGTGGCGCTAAACATGGCTTCATGCCAATTGTGGTGCGTGCTGTGCCCGAGAAAGAGTTTAGCGAGTGGCTTGCAGCGCAACAAACACAAGCAGGGGCAGGGACATCATGACGCACAATCATTCAAAGCCGGGGTTTATTGGCTACACACAACGCTGGTTATTTACTACAAATCATAAAGATATAGGCACGTTGTACTTGTGTTTCGCGTTAGTAATGTTTTTTGTTGGTGGCGCAGCAGCGATGTTAATTAGGGCTGAGTTATTTAAACCAGGCATGACTTTGGTAACGCCAGAATTTTTTAATCAATTAACAACAATGCATGGTTTAATAATGATTTTCGGTGCGATTATGCCGGCGCTAGTTGGTTTTGCGAATTGGATGATTCCTTTAATGATTGGCGCGCCGGATATGGCGATGCCTAGAATGAACAATTGGTCGTTTTGGATTTTACCAGTAGCATCGGGAATTTTAATTAGCACGGTGTTTA
>DATIHV010000174.1:0-3269 GCA_035480295.1 Gammaproteobacteria bacterium | reverse complement strand
GCACAATATACTCGCTAGATCTAGGTTCATTGTTAGCAGGTACAAAATATCGCGGCGATTTTGAAAAACGTTTAAAAGCTTTATTACAACAATTAAAACAAGAAGCACATGCAATATTATTTATTGATGAAATTCATACTATCATAGGCGCTGGTGCGGCTTCCGGTGGTGTAATGGATGCATCGAATTTAATAAAACCAATGTTAGCTTCTGGCGATTTAAAATGCATAGGTTCAACAACATTTCAAGAATATCGTGGCATATTTGAAAAAGATCGTGCCTTGGCGCGACGCTTTCAAAAAATAGATGTGAAAGAACCAAACGTTGACGAAACAATTGTGATTTTACGTGGCATTAAAGATCCATTAGAAAAACATCATAAAGTAAAATATTCAAATGCTGCGATCAAAGCAGCAGCAGAATTAGCTGACAAATACATAAGTGACAGATACATGCCTGACAAAGCTATAGATGTAATAGACGAAGCAGGTGCGTTTCAACGTTTATATCCAGCAGAAAAACGCAAAAAAGTTATTGGCATTAGTGACATTGAGCGTGTGGTCGCAAAAATTGCGCGTGTGCCAAGAAAATCGGTGTCAGCATCAGATCGCAATCTACTTAAAAATCTAGAGCGTGATCTAAAGCTAGTAATTTTTGGTCAAAATGAAGCTGTTGAAACTATTGTGGATGCAGTGAAAATGGGTCGCTCAGGATTAGGCGACGCAGAGAGACCAGTCGCAAGCTTTTTGTTTGCAGGTCCAACTGGCGTCGGTAAAACTGAAGTGACTAAACAATTAGCAAAGTTATTAGGCATTGAATTTGTACGCTTCGACATGTCAGAGTATATGGAGAGTCATACAGTTTCACGCTTAATCGGTGCGCCTCCTGGTTATGTAGGCTATGAGCAATCCGGTTTATTAACAGACGCGATTGTAAAAACTCCACATTGTGTATTACTACTTGATGAATTAGAAAAAGCACATCCTGACGTATTTAACTTGTTGTTACAAGTTATGGATCATGGCACCTTGACGGATAACAATGGACGTAAAGCTGATTTTCGTCACGTGATTTTGATCATGACAACTAACGCTGGCGCACAAGAAATGACACGCAGCAGCATGGGCTTTAAAGTACAAAACAATCTATCCGATGGCATGAAAGCATTGGAAAAACGTTTCACACCTGAATTTAGAAACCGTTTAGATGCAATTGTACAATTTAATCCTTTATGCAAAGAAGCAGTTTATCTAATCGTAGAAAAACTATTAGCCGAGCTGCAAGGCAAACTCAGCAACAAGAAAGTATCTTTGGACGTCGATACACCTGCGCGTAGTTGGTTAGCAGAACATGGTTACGATCGCAACATGGGCGCAAGACCAATGGACAGGTTAGTGAAAGACTTACTGAAGAAACCATTAGCGAATGAAATGTTGTTTGGTAATTTAGCGCAGTGCGGTGGTAAAGTTAAAGTTACAGTTAATGAAGATGTGTTAAAGCTCGACATTATCGGTAATGAGAACGAGGCTGTTTGATCCACGTTGTTATCCCCGCCTTGAGCGGGGATCTAGATCCCCGATAACTGCTGTGCAGTTTCGGGGATGACGTAGGATCTATTCTTCGACGATGTCTTCGCTCTTCGCTGCAGTAGCAGGGGCGCCATCTTTGTTGCGGAATATGATGCGGCCTTTGGTTAGATCGTAAGGAGTTAATTGCACTGTTACGCGATCGCCTAAGAGGATCCGAATGTAGTGTTTGCGCATGCGGCCGGAGATGTGGGCATTGACCACGTGTCCATTATCTAGTTTAACTTTAAAATTCGTGTTGGGGAGGCTTTCAATTACGATGCCTTCCATTTCAATTGCTTCTTCTTTTGCCATATACCTGTACTTGTGCCAATTAACTAAGTCCGGATTATAGCAGAACTCGCCGCATTTAGGTAGCCTTTAAATAAGTAATGTACTAAACTAAGTATATAATACAGTCGCCCCACACATAAAACATGAGGATAGTAATATGCCAGATTGGTTAGATAAGGCTAAAGATGCTGCAAAAAAGGCTTCAGAAGAGGCAAAAAAACTTGCAGAAACAGCAAAAAATGCAGACTACGGTGGAATGATCAATAAAACCAAGGATATGGCAATGCATGCGGCTGATGAGGCTAAAAAGGCTGCTGACACTGTTATGCGCAAGGACACACCAGGTACTAAGCCTGACGTAATCCCACCTCAGGATAACCCAGAGGGCGCTGCGATAACGCCACCTCCAGTGCAGCCAACTGCTACTCAAACAACGGTTACGCCAATGCAACCGACTGCTGCATCTACTAATAATGCGCAAGTGCAAATGAAGATTCAACAAGTAGAAAAATTGCTACAAGAAATTAAAGCGTTATTGAAATAGATTTACCATCATTAGTTCGTACTGTGGATAATTCCACAGTACGTACACTAAGACTACACCGGAAATTAACCCTGCTAAATGTGATTCCCAAGATACCAATTCCGCAGACGGCAATATGCCCAATAAAATAGTCCCAAAATAATATATGGCGACTGCAGCAAGCAAAATTGAAATCATGGTTGGTTGCAAATAAGCCAGCCCCAATATAAATCCAAAATATCCCGAGATTACGCCGCTAGCACCGATGTGAATGTATTTTCTGCCAAATAACCAAACTAAAATCCCTTGCGATATAGAAATTATAATCGACACGGCAATAAAAAAACTTTTACCAAGCGTTAGCAAAAACATGCCTAACACAAAAAACGGTATGCTGTTAAAAAATAGGTGAGTGAAATTGGCATGTAAAAAAGGTGAAAAAATTATACCCAACAAGCCCCAGGCTGATCGTGGATAAATACCTAATAGATTCAATGGTGATCTGAACAACCAATTGATTATGTTAAATGCCCAAACGCATAATAACAAATAGCCCATAAAAGGCAATTGACTTTCTGCGGTTTGAAATATAACGCTGTAGTTGTTGCTTACGTCGGCTATCATGGGTGCATTATAACATGCTAGTCGTAACTGAATCTAGACATTAGCTTCTTTAACACACGAGCTGGCAGTGATTGCGACTTTTTGGAATTATTGATATTTATCATTGTTGATTTATTGCCAAATTCTGCGCCAGCCTCAGCATAAATTACATCTGGGGAGGTAATTCTGCCTGGTCTATTAGGAGGAGAGGGCAGAATTTTCATATCTGACATGGTACCAGTCGTCATAAGCTTTATTCTAGCTAATGCTTGTTCTAGTTTGTC
>DATIHV010000173.1:0-1791 GCA_035480295.1 Gammaproteobacteria bacterium | reverse complement strand
TCTACACTGTGGTTGCTGCATTTAATTCTATAGCCTCTTGCATTGGCGTAATAACGTATGTCTTCAACAATACAATTTGCATGTTTATCAGCGCCTGCTCCAGCATTATGAAATATAACATCAATGTATGTTTCGCTAATTTTTAATTCACAAATAATGCTATGGCCGCCTTTTTCCGAGTTCCAGCCGCTACTAAATGCGATGCTATTATTATATGCAGCACGATTATTGCACGCGTCAATGATAAGCTTTATCAATGCGTCGTGTCTTTCTTTAGCAGGAGCTTGTGACGCACGTATTGCACGATCGGTATTGCGAATTAGTTCAAGTGATTTTTTGAGAGGCAGGAGCATTAAAACAAATTTATTAATCCAGTCAAAAATATTTGCTATGTCGTCACAATCCGTTTCTAACACGTCTATCATTTCAAGTAATAATTCACAATTCAAGTAAGGAAGCATGCCTTCTAGACCACTGCCAGACGCTGCGTGATCGTTATTTATAATCGCGAACATACGATCGTATTGGTCTTTTGTGTTTTTAAACTGCTGAATTAAAGTTGCTGGCTTAGTGCTGACTCCGCCATATGCAATAGGCGTTTGCTTATCAATGTATTTTAATAAGATTGCTATAAGCTCTAAATTTTGTTTTTTCACCGCGTAGGTAAATAGATTCGGTTGCGCAGATAGAGCAGAAGATGAGCCCTGCGCAATATGGGCCCGTCTAGATAGAAGGTAATCCACAATGTGGTATAGGCTGTTAATCGCGCACCAATATAACAGCGACACACTGTCGAATTCATTTGATAGAATTAGATCTACATTTTGCAGTTCGATACATAGGTTTCGTAACTCAGTGTAATCTTTATTACGAATGGCAGTATGAATTTCTGCAATAACTTCTTCTTGGCTTCGCGTAGGAAAAAGAACTTGTTCTTGGCTGCTAGCAGTAGCAGGAACCGAGGAGGGTAGGTTTTCCAGCCATTCTCCCATGCCGTCGTCTAACCACTCAAATGAATCCATGTCCACATCCGCATGCTGATTCGGTGGCTCAGATTCTAGGTATTGGCGTTTGTCTTCATGCACATTGTCATTATTACTCGGCATACAGGATTCTCAGTTTGCTAACAAAGAAAGCTGACATTCTAACAAACATCGGAATAAATGTCAATCTTCTGCGAGAATTGCGTGTATTTAGATGCTTTGGCCATGCTGCATAGTAAAAATAGCGATGGTTTTGCAGCCTCAGGGGCTCAAAAATGGCCTGTTTTCGTACATTTGCGGCAAAGATTGCCTTTTGCCGAAACCACCTATAAACTGGCTGAAATTCCCAGGCAATTTGCAGTTAATAAATTGCAATGTGTGTAGTTTCACATTATGAAGGAGTATTTAATGCCTCACAATAAGGATCACGAATCTTTATCCAAACCGCAAGCTGCTAAGCAGAATAATAATTCGTACACAAGAGTATCATTCGACTCCACACCAGATCTCAGTTTATCGTCGCCTAGTCCTCATACAGTTGAACGTGCTGTAAGTGATATTTTGATAAAAATTGGCACTAAAATTGGCACTAAAGAAATACGGATAAATTCCGCACATGGCGCTGCAGATGAGCTGATTTATATTGGTAATAATATACTCACGTACAGACTAGATGAAAGGGTGCTTATAATTGAATATTCTGGTGAAGACCGGATAGTCATTAAAGGTACTTCTCTAAATGCAACCTTATTACATGTTACTACAAAAGGCAGAGTTCACATTGGGTTCAATCTAATCCGTCCAGATT
>DATIHV010000172.1:0-4378 GCA_035480295.1 Gammaproteobacteria bacterium | reverse complement strand
CCATATATGGTTTACGCCTATTGAACAGAATATTGAGATTATTAACGTTTCTGCGTATGATCGTCGATATATATAAAGTATGAACGGGGCGTAAAATGTTTGCAGGCAGCATAGTGGCGTTAGTCACACCAATGCATGAATCAGGCGAAGTAAATTTAGATAGCTTTAAAAATTTAATTCAATGGCATTTGGAAGCTGGCACCCATGGCATAGTTGTAAATGGCACTACGGGTGAAAGCGCAACTTTAACTTCAGCCGAAAAGTTAGATTTATTAAACGTAGCCGTAGAAACCGTGGCGGGAAAAATCCCTGTGATTGCGGGTACTGGCACCAGCTGCACCGCGACGACCATTCAAGAAACGCGTATGGCGGCTAGTTGCGGTGTTAATGCATGTATAGTTGTTACGCCATATTATAATCGTCCTACGCAACAAGGCTTATATGAACATTACAAAGCTGTAGCCGAAAGCACCGAATTACCAATTTTAGTTTACAATGTCCCACGTCGTACAGGTTGTGATGTACAACCAGCAACGCTTGCCAGTATGGCGCATCTAAAGAATATCGTAGGTATTAAAGAAGCCACTGGTGATATAATGCGTGTTGCAGCCATTAAGGCTTTGTCTGGCGACAGATTTATATTGTTAAGTGGTGATGATGAAACAGCGTTAAATTTCATGCGCAAGGGTGGTAACGGAGTGATATCTGTTACTGCGAACATTGCGCCTGAATTAATGCAACAAATGTGCACTGCAGCTTTGACTGGTGATTATGTAGCTGCTGCAGAATTAAATGAAAAATTAGCATTGTTACATGTAGCTACGATGGCAGAACCAAATCCTATTCCAAGCAAATGGGCGCTGCACAAGATGGGCAAAATCCCAGCGGGTATTAGATTGCCATTAACAACTTTATCGCAGCCATTACATGCAATGATGGAAGAAGCGTTGGCAAAAGGTATTAATGTAGTAACAGATGCAGCTAGCAGTAATGTAGTAAACGCCACAGGTAGATAATAATGCGCATAACAAGAATAAATGTATTAAAAGTATTTTTCGTAGCTTTTGTGTCAATAACAAGTTTAACTGGCTGTAGAAGCGTTAACAGTTACTTCGGTTGCGATAGCTCTGACTATACCAAAGTTACAGAATTACCACCGCTTAAATTCCCACCAAATGCAATGATGGTAAGCAAGCGTTATGATATACCGCAGATCCCACATAATAATAATCCAGACATCACTACTTACGCACCGCCTGATTACAATATCTAATGAGTAGCGGGCCAAAGGCGCAGACTCCAAAGCCCTTATTGAAATGGGCTGGCGGCAAGCGTTGGCTTTTGCCGGTACTGCAGCAAATTTGGCAACCATATAAAGATCTAAAGCTCGTAGAGCCATTTACCGGTGGTATGGCAGTGGCTTTAGGCTTAAATCCTACTAGTGCTTTGCTAAATGACGCGAATGAGCATTTAATTAATTTTTATCAACAAGTGCGTAAAGGTTTAACCATTTCACAGCGCTTGCAAAATAAAGCTGAATTTTATTATGCAACGCGCACTAAATTTAATGCATTGATCGAAGCTCAACAACACAAAACTCCTGAAGCTGCGGCGTTATTTTATTTTTTAATTCGCACCGGTTTTAACGGTTTGTGCAGATTTAATAGTAGCGGTGAGTTTAATGTGCCATTCGGGCAACATGCAAGCATAAAATATAAAAGCGATTTTTTAGACTATCAAGATGTACTAAAAAAATGGCAATTTAAACATGGCGATTTTGCTAAATTAAAATTGCGCGGTGATGAATTCATTTATGCAGATCCACCATATGATGTGCCATTTACGCGTTACAACGCGCAGGATTTTACGTGGGAAGATCAAATGCGGCTAGCGCGGTGGTTGAAAAAACACCCAGGTCCGGTGGTAGCATCAAACCAGGCAACAGAGCGTATTAAAGAACTATATTTGGATCTAAGATTTAACGTTTATGAGTTGCCTGCGCCGCGTATGATTTCATGTAACGGCGATCGCACGCCCGCGCTAGAGATCTTGGCAGTTAAAAACATTAGGTAGATAGTGTAGTTCTGCTATCCAGATCAATGTTGAATTTTTGTTTGAAAGTGACTTTATCTTCTTCGGTGGGTATTGCACCGCCTTCAATTAGCTTTTCAATTATGTCAGCTGAAACATGTTTCAATCTTAAGCATCGCGTTAGAATGGTTTCGTCATTATGGTCTACTATGTTCAAGTCCGCAGGACGAATGATTTTAAATAGCTTTGTCATAAATTCTAATAGCATAAATTCATGTGTCAACAAGCCTCGAGCAGTTGGATCGTCTGTGGCGCCATAATTATATTCAATGATCATATGTTCGAGGGCTGTGCATAACTCCTCTCGGTCGTGATTAGATTTAAGCAACTTTTGGATTTTGTCTATAAAATATTGATCAGGTATAGGTTTCAGTTTAGTCCCAAATAGTGTTTTACCTTTAGCAACATGTGAATATTTTGCGGAGTTAGCCCATTGCATTAAAAGTAACGTCATCTCACTTTTAGGATCCATATGCGATCCTACAGAGGCCGAGGTCAATGCATTCTTGTCTAAGCCATTCAGTTGCTGCCACTTTGCAATGTAGTTATTCGTAATGTCAGGCAAATGAACCGCATTTGGGTGAAGGATGGCTTGTCTATTAATTTCATTTAAGAACTGTGCCAATAGTTTAAATTTCATAGGATCTGCATCCAGTCCAACATTTATGCGTAGTACATTGTAAAAACCATTAAACGATGTTTCAGCGTATCCGTAACCCCCGCGTATTGGAATATCCATAGCAACCATAAATTCGTATATGCAATTCAAAACATCTTCCGTTCGTTGGGAAATCCGATTCGCGTTATAACGAACTGTCACAAAAGACCATGGATTTCTGTAAATGTCTCGCGAATATGGTGAATCAATATGTATTAACGCATTAGGGTCTGATTTAGTTAATGAGCGTAAATATTTATCATGAATTTCTCTAGATACAGATAAAACAGAACTAAAATATTTTTCAAACATCTCTGGACACGAATCCGCAACGTGACACAAACTTTGCACCTGTGGGCTGCTTACCTCATAGCCCTCTAGGTTTCTATCCAAATATTTCTGTAACTTAGGAAATTTGTCAGGATTGTAAAAACTCGCGGTTGTGCCGGAAAACATTTTGTCTAGGCCCATGCTAGCGGATTTATTTAGGCTATGCGCAAATACAATAGCTAGTTGGCCATTATTTATTTGATCTCGGAATTTATCTAGCAAAAGTTGAAATTCAATTTCGCCAAAAGTGTTAATTGTAGAGTCAATTATTACTATAAGTTGTCTGTTTTGGTCTGCTTCTGTTTTTGCACGTCGACGTAATTGCAATTGCTGGCTTACCAGTTTTTCAACGTCTCTGCTATTGTATCCACTTGCTTCAGAAACATTGTCGCTAACTGCGGTTATGATAGTATCTACAATACTAGTAGAATCATAAACAGATGGTGTACTTGTCTGTCCGTAGACAGTATGAACGTCGTCAGACATATTATCGTGGGTTAATACTGGTAACAGCCATCTCAGTTCAAAATATAATCCAGTGCTACACATAACTTTTGTAGGATTTGCTGCGGATGGTGAAAAATGCTGCATGGCTCCGTCAGTTGCAAGACGCATTGCTCCCATACCAGAGCTGCTTAGAGCAAAATGTCGATTGTTAGTGGCAATATTTGTATCATCTAAACCTAAGGCTGTATTCCAAATTTTATGCAAACACGTATTTACGGTTTCTTTATTGTTATACTTATCTAACAAAGTTAATAATAATGTTATTTCATCATACGCATATTCAATCGCCAAAATAAAGTCAGCAAACGATTTAGCGCTAATACTGAATTGCAGCTTAGTATATAACCGGTTAAGTGCCAATATGATCAGATTTTTTCTGTCTTCAGGTAGAGTATTTATATACTCTGGAGATAGATTTAAATTAGTAAATAGTTTTAAAAGTAATTGCGTATATAATTTGCATGATTTTTGCATTCTTGGTTCAAGTTTTCTGGGGCTTGCGTGCAATACTTCACCTATTGATGTTAAGAGTAAAGGTAATTCAATTGGTGCGCGTTTGGTTGATAGGGAATGTGCAAATTGTTTAATAAGTTGTTTAATATCATAAGCATTTGTATAACCGGCTAAAAGATCAGTTAAAGCTTTAAAAAATTTAGATGTGCTATCGTTCTCTTGCCATACATTAAACATATTGTTCAATAATTGTGAATAGTTCGGTATCACACCTCTATGCTGCAAATAAGCATCAATATTAGCCAGTATTTGTGATCCTGCAGTGCTGTTAATTGAGGT
>DATIHV010000171.1:0-4307 GCA_035480295.1 Gammaproteobacteria bacterium | reverse complement strand
CATCTCAGTAAAATGCACTAAATTAACGCCGGATCCATTTGTTAATACTGTACGTTGTGGATCGTTAAAAATCTTGTGTCGCGCAAAATCTGCCACATCATCCGGGTTTTGAAAGAATACCTTGGTATTAAAAGCTAACGCAATTTTGTACAGCGTGCTCATTATCTTGTGCACAACACGCGTCTTAAAATCAGTATGAATAAAATACGATCCTAAACCGGTAATCATCGAGTAAATTCGCGGCACGCCAGCTAATTTAGCGGCAATTGATCCAAAGATCACCGGCTTGCCGGTATATGCAAAAATTAAATCGGGCCGTATTTTTTTAAATGTTTTATACAAGCTAAAAATTGTAATTAAATCAAAGAATGGATTTAAACCGGTACGCGCAAGTTGCACGCTCACATGCCCAATTCCAGCCGCGGCTAATTTTTGCTGCACATTATGATTCGCTTCTGCGGTAGGCGCATCCGGTATGCATGCAATGACTTCATGATCTTGCGCCAATGCCTTTAACATATCAAATCTAAATATAATTAACGATTCAGCATGACTGCCGAGCACCAAAATTTTAGCCATGATAAGCCTCATACCACGCTTGAAAAATTATTACATCCCACAATTGAAACTGCCAATTTCTAGCACCGGATAAATGATCGCGCCATTTTTTTTGTACTTGTTTCGGATCAAGCACGTTGTGTTTGTTTAGCATGCTGCTAGTTAATAAATCATTAGCCCATTCTTTGAGTGGTCCACGTAACCATTGATCTAGTGGCACACCAAAACCCATCTTAGGCCTATCGTACAATTGCGGCGGTACATAGCGATTCAATACTTCACGCACTAGCCACTTATTTTTTCCGTCGCGAATTTTCAAAGTTAAAGGCAACGACCAGGCAAATTCAACCACGCGGTGATCTAAAAACGGCATGCGCGTTTCTAAACTAACTGCCATCGCAGCTCTGTCAACTTTTACTAAAATATCGTCCGGTAAGTAACGCATGCTATCCATGTACATCATGCTTTCGGTAAACGTGCGGGCAGATAAATCACTTACCGCAGCGGACTGCTTGCTGCCAGTGTCCCAATGCCTTAATAATCTTTGGTAAATATCGGCCAGCTCTGTTGCAGTACAAACTCCAGCTAGCTTGTGGAGTTTTTCGCCAGCGTTACGTTGTTGCAATCGCGTCGGTAAGATCTTATTTAGCAGCACAAACAATTGATCCCAACTGCGTGGCGGGACTTTTACTAAAATCGAACTCAGCATTATACGTAGCGGCCGCGGTAAATATTCTAATTTGCGCCATATATTAGCTGTCCAATTATACCGATTGTAACCAGCAAAAAGTTCATCCCCACCGTCGCCAGATAAACTTACCGTTACATGCTCGCGTGCTAATTTTGCAATTAGATACGTCGGCAATTGTGAAGAATCCGCAAACGGTTCGTCATAAAAACTTGCCAGATCGGGAATTACCGCCCTGGTTTTCTCAGCCGATAAATATAATTCGGTATGTTGCGTTTGCAAATGTGCAGCAATTTGTTTAGCTTGCAGAGCTTCGTTGTATGCCGGATCATCAAAACCTATAGTAAAAGTTTTCACTGGTCTTGAACTTTGAGTTTGCATTAAAGCTACCACGGTTGACGAATCAATCCCGCCAGATAGAAATGCACCCACAGGTACATCAGCAAGCATTTGTTGCTGTATGGCTTGTTTTAAATGCTCTTCAAGACGATCTGTAGCATCTTTTTCTGATATAGCGACTTGCGGTTGCTTGGCAACGTCTTTTAATTGCCAATACGCAGTGTTGTGCATTTCCTTGTGCTGATTTATGCGCAGTACATGCCCTGGTTCAAGCTTATAGATGTTTTCATAAATTGTATGTGGCGCAGGAATACAATTAAATTGCATAAACAATGCCACCGCATCGCGATCAATTGCTTGCTGCCAAGCAAAATGTGCTTTAAGACTTTTTAATTCCGATCCAAACACTAAACAATTTTGCAGCCAACCGTAATATAATGGCTTTTCGCCAATGCGATCACGAATTAAATATAACTGTTGCTCTTGTTTATCCCACAATGCAATTGCAAACATACCTACAAATTGTTGCAGTGATTTTTCGATGCCCCAGGCAGTGAAAGCTGCCAACATGATTTCAGTATCAGAATGGCCACGCCATGCGGGCGCACAATTTTCTGCAACCAAACGCTGTTTTATTTCTAAATGGTTATAAATTTCGCCATTGTAACTAATTACATAACGGCCATTTGCTGAGTGCATTGGTTGTTGACCATGCTCAGATAAATCTAAAATAGCTAAACGACGATGTGCCAGTGCAATGCCAGCATTTGCGTCGATCCAATTCCCTGCTCCATCTGGGCCACGGTGTAATAAGGTATCGCGCATTTTGCACAAGGTGTTGTGCATTTGATCTGCATTAATTTGTTTGGCAGTGTCCCAAAACCCGGTTATGCCGCACATATTAGCCTTTGATAATGCTGCAAATACCACTCTAGAAATGCCTGCACGCCCGTTTCTATTGTCGTAGTTGGTCGATAATTTACTGCTTGCTCTAAATTAGTGACATCTGCGTATGTATCGGGCACATCACCGGGCTGCAAGGGCAATAAATTGAGCCGCGCCTTTTTGCCTAAATACTTTTCTAGCAGTTCAATATATGTGGTTAATTTTACTGGCGTGTTATTGCCAATGTTAAATACTCGCCACGGGGCGCTGCTAGTAGCTGGATCAGGATTAGTTGCATCAAAATATGGATTGCTAATCGCGGGACGTGCCGCGACTTTGACAATACCAGTTACGATATCATCAATGTACGTAAAATCGCGATAATGCTCACCATAATTAAACACATCGATTGGCTCGTCGGCCAAAATTGCTTTAGTGAACTTGAACAGCGCCATATCCGGTCTGCCCCATGGCCCGTACACTGTAAAAAAACGTAAGCCCGTAGTAGGCAAATTATATAAGCTGCTATAACTATGCGCCATAATTTCATTTGCGCGCTTAGTAGCGCCATAGAATGACACTGGGTGATTAACACTAACATTTTCGGAGAACGGTAACGTAGTATTTAAACCATATACGGAACTAGATGCTGCATATACTAAATGCATAATCTTTTGTTGCCGACAATTTTCTAATATGTTGGCAAATCCAACCAAATTACTTTGCACATATGCACTAGGGTTAGTGATTGAATAGCGCACTCCGGCTTGTGCCGCCAAATGAATTACTTGCGTAAAGTTATGCTGCGCAAACAATTCTTGTAAACGCGCTGCATCGCTAATGTCCAGTTTTACAAAGGTAAAATTTTTTGCTTGCGGATGCGCAGCTAATTCTTTCAAACGAGCTTCTTTTAAGGTTACATCATAATAATCATTTAAATTATCTATGCCTACAACCGTTACATTTTGTTCTAACAACTGTTTCGCAGTATGAAACCCAATAAACCCTGCCGCACCAGTCACCAATATTTTCATTACAACCGTCCATCCGTTGCGTCTGCTGGCAACATATATTTTATATCGTACAACACATGCTGCGCTTTACCCAAACGGCGCAATGCAGCAGCATCAAATTCTTTAAATTCCCGATGTGCAACTGCCAAAATTATTGCATCAAATTTACCTTCAGTTAATTGTTGCAACATAGTGATGCCATATTCTGATTTCACATGTGCAGGATTTACTAGCGGATCATAAACATTCACTTCTGCACCAAAACTGCTCAATTCATGCACTATATCAATAACACGCGTATTTCTACTATCCGAGCAATTTTCTTTAAACGCAAAGCCTAAGATTAAAACTTGTGCATCTTTGACGTGTATTTTGCGTTGCAACATTTTTTTTACAACTTGATCGGCCACATATTTACCCATGTTGTCGTTAATACGCCGCCCCGCCAAAATCACCTCTGGGTTATAACCTATGGCCTGAGCCTTAAAAGTCAAGTAATAAGGATCAACACCTATACAATGCCCGCCCACAAGCCCAGGAGTAAAGCGCATAAAATTCCATTTGGTGCCGGCAGCTTGCAGCACTTCTTCAGTATTGAGATTCAGTTTATTAAAAATGATCGCCAATTCATTGATTAATGCGATATTTAAATCGCGTTGCGTGTTTTCTATAACTTTAGCGGCTTCTGCAACTTGCATCGAACTTACTTTGTGCGTTCCGGCTTTAATAATGCTGCCGTATACAAAATCTACAAAATCCGCCGCGGCAGGTGTAGATCCAGAAGTAATTTTTAAGATGTCAGCGAGTTGCCGTGTTTGATCGCC
>DATIHV010000170.1:0-10573 GCA_035480295.1 Gammaproteobacteria bacterium | reverse complement strand
ACGCTACTTAGGTTTAAAGGATCCTTGAAGCGATGATCTGCTTGCTCAAACCAAAGATTAGGTAAGCGTTGCAATGTAGTATTGCGTTGCATAGTAACTGCAGCATGCGCTTCATTGATCACAAACTCATCCGCCACTTGTGACCAAATTTTTTTGATCATTCCACTAACAGTGCCTGTGTCAGATACGTCTGCTAAACAATAAAGCTTTGCTTTAGCTCTAGTGAAAGCAACATATAATTGACGTAACGTTTCATATTCTTCACGCTGTCGCTCACACCAGGCCAGATACTTATATATAGCATCTTCTTTCTGATCTGCTGCGCGGATCGGCGCAAGTAACAAATATTCATGCTCGTAATCGCGTTGTTCTAATAACAGCAATTGCTGATCTTGGTGGCGAGTAGACTTAGACAAGCCTGGTAATATGACCACATCAAATTCTAAACCTTTGGCTTTATGAATTGTCATAACCTGTACCGCATTCGGCGCTACATACTCATGCTCTAAAAACAAGCGATCTAATTGCCGCAGTAAAAATGTTGGTTCATATATATCAAAAGTATGATCTAGACTTTCTAACAGTGTAAAGAACGCTGTAAGTTCTGATCCAGCACTTGCATGGCGCGCACTGCCAAAGACTCCTAAATTACAATGTACCCGCTGTACTACTTGTGAAAATTTTAAATGCCCAAGTAGTGCTATAGCGTCACGCATTGCTTCAGCAACACGTGTCACTCGAATTTGTGCTTCTACATTCAGACCTGTAATTAGTGCTTTGCATTGAATTGCCGCAAAAATTGTGCTTTCGTATTGCGCAAATAATTGCAATTCGGCTAATGTCAAGGCACACCATGGTGCACGCAAAATCGCAAGCCATGCAATACGATCATCTAAATGTAACAGAGCCTTGCTTACAGCCAACAAATCTTGAATTAGTGATCTCTTACTTAAAGTTTCGAGCTCTACAGCTTGATATGGAATTTCTGCGGCGCTGAGTGCCGGTAGAATTTTACTCACATGACTTTTAGCGCGTGTAAGAATTGCTATAGAACAATCCGGCATTTGTTGTCGGACTTGTGTAATAATTTTAACAATGGCTGCTGGCTCATTTACATCATCAACTGTAACAAATTCAACCGCTTTATCATCTTGCGCATTTTGATCTGCAGCATGTGCCGACATATAGGTAATAGCGCCCAATGTTTTGTTATCAAACTGTGGGAAGCTAGCTGTAAATATACGGTTAATCCACTGCATAATATTGGCAGTTGATCTAAAATTTACCGTAAGTTGCGCAAATTCTAATGTTACATTGCCAATCCCTTGTTGTTTTGCTTTTAAAAACAAACCAACTTCCGCTTGCCTAAAGCGATAGATTGATTGCATTGGATCACCAACCAGAAATAAAGTGCGGCCATCATGACCATCCCAATTTGCGGTTAAACACTCCAATAATTTAAATTGAATGTGCGAGGTGTCTTGAAACTCATCAACCAATATGTGTTTAATCTTACAATCTAGTGCTAAAGATAAATCGCTTGGCGCATCTTGATCTTGCAAGGCACTCAGTGCAGCTAACGCCACCGCAATGAAGTCAACCTTACCGTGATCTTTAAACATTAAGGTGAGCTGTGCAGCCAGAATTGGTAATACTTCCAGCAACGCAGCCACCACATCCCATTGTTGATCGCTATATGATAGTGGCGGCAATTCGCGCAATACTAATAGCTGTTGCCTAAATTCTTCATGTGGTCGTAAATGATCTAGCATAGCATGCATTGCATCTTTGCATTCTTGCAAACGTCGTTTTTCATCTTTATTGGTTGCTCTGCTGGGTGGGGCAAAACCTTGATCTATAGTTACTTGCTTTCGCCAAGCGCCATCTACGGTTAATAACTTATCGATAGTACTTAGCCATTCGCTGACAGTCTGCGGCTCTTCTTGACTCATAACTGCCACATCTAATACCGGCGGCACTAATGCGTTTAAATCTTCTAGTGCCTCTTCACAAGCAAAGATTAAACCTTGCTCTAGGTGTTGCCGCAAATGTTGGCTATTCATATGTACCGCAATAGTTGGTAACCAATGATCACGGTGTGCCAGCATTTGGGTTAGTAGATGTTTAACTTTAATTCGATCGTTATCTAAATGCTGCAGCAATTTAAACAAAGCGCCATTAGCTGCTGCAGGCGCGTGATCTAATGTTTGCAACAATTGATCTACAGCAGCTTCATACAACAGCTGCGGTTGTTGTTCAATTTGTGGCTGTGCACCAAATCGCGACAAGATCGGCATTTGCTTTGTTATGCCCGCACACAATGCATCAATCGTTTGAATCTTCAAGCGCGCAGGATTGTTTAACAACTGCCAACCCTCGCGGGCATCTCGTTCTAATACATCTTTGGCTAATTTCCAAAGCATTAAGTCGTAGGCAGATGTTGGAGGATTTTGTGTAGCCAACTGCAAAGCGTTTAAAATGCGCCCACGCATTTCCGCCGCAGCTTTGCGCGTGAACGTTATAGCTACAATTTCTTCGGGTCCAGTTTGCGCATTAGCCAATGCTTTTAAAAAACGTTGCACTAATATTGATGTCTTGCCTGATCCAGCAGGAGCTTGTACCAAAAATGACTTGGCAATATCTAATACTTTGCTGCGAGTGGCTTGATCATTACTCATAGCTTTTCTCATATATTCTGCATAGTGCATGTAAATCACAAGTATTACAGACTTCTTGGCTGTATGGTGCAACAATCGCATTACCAGCCACAAAATCTGCGGCAGTTTGCTGTAACTTGTGCTGCCAATCTTGCAATAAGTTACTCCAATCGTCTATAGCCTTTACGCCCGGCAATAGCCCCTCATCAACTGCCACACCAGTAAACTTAAGTTCTGCGCTGCGCAATGATGCAAATGCTACAGCGCCAACATTTTGTTGGACGGATACCGCATAAATTGGTAATTGCGGTTCATAGATTGGATCTGAAAACCACTTCTGCATTTGCGTAATGCCAGTTTTATAATCAATAACGACATAATGGCCATCAACTTGATCTATGCGATCAATCTTCATGTTGATTTGCAAAGGACCTACGCTGATTAAAGTTTTTTCTTCAAGTTGATACACCACAAAAGCATTGCGGCTTGCCTCATAATCTAACCAACGCGTCAATAAGTTATATAACCGATGCGCTTCCAGTAATGCATAATTGTTTGTCAAAGTAAAAGGCCGCTCGCGTCGCCATACTTGCATGCAATCCTGAATCGTTTTATTCAGTAAAGATTCCAGTTCGGCACCTGTGTACAGTGTTAATTGCGCATGACTTTGACATTTGCGCCAAAAGCTTTCTAACACTTCGTGTACTAAACTACCGCGCATGATAGGGGTAAGAATTATAGACGGATCAGCTAGCGGTTGCGCCTTTAAACGAATTTCCGCATTTGCTTTAAACGGGCATTGCGCTTGCAGACGTAAACTTGCGGCGCCGCCAGACACATAGGTGTCGTTATACGCTGGCGCCATATTATCCTGCCATTGTTCAACTGGAGGTGGTTCCCATGGTTTAGTTTCAGGAGTCTTCCATGTGATCTCTTCTTGTGGAATATGTGCCAATAAATTGCTTGGTGCCATGGCATAATCATCTACAAAGTTCGGATAACTAAACACAACTGTTTGTTTACCGCCTTGCTGTAAATTTGCCGTATACTTTTGCGCCATAAGTAATTCACGTGCTGCTGAACTATGCGGTAAATCAAATTGCCGTTGTAATTCCAGAGGTATAAAAGGATTTGGGTTAGCAGCTGGTGGCCACGCATCACGACTCATACCACACACCCAAAGATGATCGAAGCTTAGGCCTTCTGCTTCTAACAAACCTAATACATGAATTCTAGTTATGCCTGTTTCCGCAGGCAAAAACGGGGTTTCATTTGCGAGGCGACGCATGGTTAATAGCGCTTCGCCAAATGTATGCTTCTCCATTAGCATATCCAGCTGGCAGTATTCGTCAAGCAATGCTTGCCAACAACTCAGTAGATCGCTTTCTTGTTGTTCTATGTCCCTTTGATGCCATGCTCCGTCTTCAGATCCAACTGCTGTTAACGCATCTCCCGGCCATCCCCAACACAGCAATAATTTTTGTATTTGCTCGGCCCAATAGTAGGCTGAATGTTTACCGCGCAAATTAGAAAACTGTTGTAGGAATTTTGTTATATAATTTTTGATCGCGCCGCATTCTTCTGTCATCAAAGAAAGGATTGTCTCCCAACTCGTTGTTGCCTCTACTTGCTCACGCAAACGACGATCAAGCTGCGCGCGAGAAGAGCATTCTGGTAAGAATCCCGCAACGAATGGTGATCGCAATAACAAACTAAAATCTTTATATTCTAACTCCTGATGCGCAATTGCTAAAATTTGTAACGCGCTAGCAATCAAAGCATAACTTGCCAGAGGCAGTGGCGCAGAAATATTCACCTCGCTAGTGTAAAATCGCGCATTGAAATAACTGTGTACGCAATCACGTACTTGTTCTAAATTTGGGATCACAATGCCTATTGTTTGGTTGACATTTTCGGTTAAACGATCGTATGCCCAATGTGTTGCAAACATCAATTCAGCTGTAAAATCATCACAACCGTTTTTTGTAACCTTAGCACCGGGCCCAGTTAATTGATCTTTCGTAATCTCTACGCCACACACAGCCAACTTCTCAACCAAAGTTGCATACTGCGGTGTTAATTCATTAAAGCCACGCAAACAAACCTTTTTAGGCAGGAGATGTATAATTTGCGGCAACAATTTAATAAACTGATCAACCATGAGTTGAAAATCATAAAATTGATTTTGATCTAACCATAGCAAATATGCTTGGATCCATTTATAAAATGCAGCTGAATCAGCCGAGTAATCAGCATATGCAGCCAGCCTCGACATATCAATTTGCCATTGCTTGAGGAATTTCCACGCCGCGATCGCATTCTGCGCTGTCGCAGATACGCGCAATAATTCATTATCACCGCCTTGCTGAATTATTTTCTCAAACAATATATTTTGTTGTTTAGTGCTTATTAGCGGACGATAGGCTGGCAAATTGTTATCTAAACACAAATCCCATATTTGGCCTAACCATGCCTCTAAGGGATATATATCTGGTGTTTGCCAACATTCATGTTGCGCCGCAAATTGTTGATGATTAAATTGGCGTAATGAAAAAGCTGCCAATCGACGATTCGGAGTTAATATGATCACTTACGTCTCATGCTTAATTTTTCTGGTGCAATTTTTGCAATCAAAGGCCCAATTGTTAGGCCTTGTACAACAATGGAGAATAACACTACACCATAAGTGATCGATACAATCATATCGTGGTATTGACCATCAATCGCCAGTGCCAACGCGATAGAAATACCACCGCGTAAGCCGCCCCATGTCATGATCAAAATAAAGTGCGGATTGAATTTTCTGAAGCGGGTAGCAAACGACACCGGAATAAATACACTAATCCATCGCGACAATACGGTAATTGCAATCGCACCCAGCGCTGCCACCGACGTTGAAAAGTTAAAGCGGATGAGCATAAATTCAAGGCCAATCAAAACAAACAGAATTGCATTTAAAACTTCATCCAACAAATCCCAGAACGCAAACACTTTTTGCACTGAATCGCGAGACAATGCGCTGGTACGCAGTCCTTCGCCAACAATCAATCCGGCTACTGCCATACAAATAGGTCCAGAGACATCTAGCACGGAGGTCATCAAAGTATAACCACCCGTTACTAATGCCAACGTTAAAATAATTTCAACTTCAAAATCATTAACTGAATGCATGAACCAAGCCGCAATCCAGCCCAGGATCGCACCGGCTAGCAACCCACCACCAGCTTGTTGTAAGAAATACATGCTAATGTCAGACGCACTCAATAATTGCTGTTGGCCATTTGCAATTGCTAAGGCTAAGAAAAACAATACGATGCCCATGCCATCATTAAATAAAGCTTCGCCAGCAATTTTTAATTCTAATGACTTAGGCACACCGATGTGTTTGAGGATCCCCAGCACTGCTATAGGATCGGTAGGGGAAATTAACGCACCAAATACAAAACAATATGTTAATGGCAAACGTAAATGCAGCAGGCTGGTTAAATAAAACGTGCCGTAGCCAATCAAAATTGTAGAAATTATTACGCTTACCGTAGCAAAGAGTAAAATTATGTATTTGTTTTTATACAAATCACGCAGGTTTACATGCAAAGAGCCTGCAAACAACATAAAGCTTAACATGCCATGCAGAAACGTTTCGTTGAAACCAATGCTATCGACCAAAGATGCAACTACATCTTGTAACCCCCAACCTATGCTACTAGTTAGAGTCGCAAATACAGTGAGCAACAAAGTCACTAACGTAATGCCAATAGATTTAGGCAATTTAATAAATTTATAATTTATATAGCTTGAAATCGCAGTCAAAACTAATAAGACCCCGATTATGTCGTGCATTTGCATATAGCAACCTTTTTGTTTGTTAGCTTGATATGTAGCCGGCGGTGATATGTATATTCTATGTCGTTAGCAATATATTGTCATCACTAGATCTGCTATATAATAGTGGCATGAACAACGCTGTCCCAATACCCAAACATCACCTCATAGGCCATCGCGGTGCGGCAGGCTTGCGCCCGGAAAATACTTTATGCTCCTTCAGCTACGCAGCCGAATTGGGTTTGAACTGGATCGAGTTTGATGTGCATTTAACTAAAGACAATCATTGGATTGTGATCCATGACGACACCCTGGATAGAACCACTAACGGTCACGGACCTGTGACGGAACATACCGCAGATGAATTGATTGAGTTGGATGCCGGCTTGTGGTTTAACCCGCCATATCCTGAGCAAACTCTGCCGACGTTAATGGATACCTTGCATTTGGCAGCGGAATTGAATTTATTCTGCAATGTCGAAATCAAGGGCGCAGATAGTAATCCACAACTAAATGCGCAACAATTTGCTACATTTGTCCGCAAAAATAACGATGTTGTAGACAACCAAATTTTAGTCTCGTCGTTTAATTTGGAAGTGTTAGTAGAACTACGTAAGTTATTGCCTGATCTACCGCTAGCCTATATTAAAGATGAATTTACCGAAGATATGATCACCCTCGCCCAACAACATAATTTTGCCAGCATTAATTGTCTGGCAAAACGCTTTACTACAACTTATATGCAAGCTGCACAGCGGGCTAACATTCCAGTATTTTTGTACACCGTGAACGACATGACCACAGCAAACTATTGGATCGATAAAGGCGTAACAGGGTTGTTTACCGATCGCCCCGACCTATTACTACCCGCGTGATTGCTTGTTAAATCCTTAGGCCTTGACCTTGTTTGAAAATATTGCATATGTCAATTACACTTTAATTGGGTAATCTTAAGGTTCACGACTATGGAACAGTCGCACATCATTAATCTCAAAGATATTGAAAGTACCTATTCTGGCCCACGCCAAGAGCAACTGTACTTAAAAAGCATTAACTTAACTGTTACATCTGGCGAAATTCTTGGGATCATTGGACGCGCAGGCGCAGGCAAAAGTGCCCTGCTACGTTGCATAGGATTATTAGATCGCCCATTGACTGGCATAGTGTCTATAGATCAAAAGAACCTAACTTTTATGGCAAGCCCCGAATTAGTCGTGGAGCGCCGCAACATTGGCCTAGTCAGCTCAAAACCAGAATTTTTACAAACGCAAAACGTCAACAAAAATGTAGCATTGCCGTTAAAAATCCAGAGATTTCCTAGACAAAACATTACTAAATTAGTTGAACAAGCTTTAGCCCAGGTAGAACTAAGCAGCAAGGCGTTAAGTTTGCCTGGCAGTCTGAGCCAGCTACAAAAAATTCAATTAGATTTAGCAAGAAATTTAGTAAATCGCATCAAGATCTTATTATGCGATGACATTTTTGTGGGCTTAGACCAAAAATCTTCGGAATATTTGATCACTTTATTACGCAAAATTCAAAAAGAAAATAACCTCACGATAATTTTAACTACTAATGATTCAGACATTATCAAGACTATATGCGACCGCGTGATTGTAATGCACCTCGGCGCAATTGTTGAAAAATGCAGCGTGTTTGAATTATTTACACGTCCAGCATCTGATACCGCGCGTGAATTTATTCGCTTTACTACTAAACATGAATTGCCAACATGTTTCCGCCGCAAAATAGTGGCGCAAGAATCACCTGAACATCATGCTCTAGTGCGCATTAATTTTACTGAATGCTTGGCTCCAGAAGAAATTCTGAATAATACATTAGATGCATACGATCTTAAAATGAATATCATTCAAGCCTATCAAGAAAAGATTAATAATCACGGCATAAATATTATGATCATTGAAATCTTTGGCGATAGCCTTACCGTAAATAATGCTGTCACGTTTTTGAATAACAACGGCTTACAAAGCGAGATTATCGGATATGCTCCCAACATTAATTAGTGCCTTGCGTGAAACATTATATATGGTGCTGTATTCCACCTTATTCAGCATGCTGATCGGTATTCCGTTGGGCATGTGGGTTATTGGTCTTAGCTATAGTAAGAACGGCTTCAACCGTGGATTGTCTGCAACTTTACATGCGATTTTACTAGCTGTAAAAGCAACTCCATATATTCTAGTAATGCTACTATTTATACCAACTACAAACTGGCTAATAAATCATCACATAAGTTTTACCGGTGCAACAATTGTGCCGCTAAGTGTGGCTGGAACTATGTTAATTGCACAAGCAGTATGTGAAATTTTCAAAGAATTAATGAGCAAATGGCAAAGTACTACCAAATCCATGGGTGCCACCAGCAAACAAACCATGCTGCTTATCTTATTGCCTGAAAGCTTAACGCGCATTTTAGAAACATGCTCCAACACTGCTGCCACAATTCTTGGGTTTTCAATCATAGCCGGGGCTTTCGGCGCTGGTGGCTTAGGACAACTAGCAATAGAAAAAACGATTACCGAGCCTAATTTTCTGTACGCAATTATCAGTATTGTCACGTTAATTGCTATTCAACAAATCTTTAAGTACACTGCCATTTTGATCCTTCCACCAAAAACGTAGTAGGTAAGTCGGTGCGCACAACAAACTTAAGAGCGTGGTTAATCTGGCTAATCGCCGGTTTGTTTTATATGTTTGAGTTCATACACCGCGTCATTGTGAGTGTAATGATCCCCGAATTAACTGAAGCATTTGAAGTTGGTAGCGCCTTACTCAGCAGCCTATCAGCCGCATATTTTTTTGCATATGCGTTAGCGCAAATTCCAGTGGGATTACTGCTAGATCGTTACGGCACACGCATTTTACTTACCATTGCCTGCTTAGCGATTGCTGTTAGTAGCTTTGCATTTGCGTACGCGGAAAGTTTAGCGATAGCAAATTATTGCCGCGTAATTATTGGTCTTGGATCTGCCTTTGCTTTTATAGGTTGTTTGAAAGTTGCAGCAACGTGGTTTCCGGCACATCAATTTGCATTTGTGGTAGGATTAACCAATTTATTAGGCGTAGTTGGCGCACTCATCGGTGGCAGTCCAACCGCATATGCTGTGCAAGCATTTGGCTGGCGCATGATTATGTATTTTGCCGGCATAATTGGTTTAATTTTTACCGTACTACTCTGGAAAATTATACGTGATTCAAAAAATAGCGCTAAGCATAAAAATCAAACCAAGAATAACAACAAGCTAGGTACTAAGTTACAAACTGTTGTACGAAACAAGCAAACATGGTTAATTGCGATCTTTGCCGCTTGTCTTGTTGCACCCATTGTCACTTATTCTGAATTGTGGGGTGTAACATATCTTGCGCACACGCACGCTCTGGATCGAAATTTAGCCGCACGCATTTCGAGCATGACTTTTATTGGCATCGCGATAGGCGGTCCGACCATAGGTTGGCTATCAGATTATTTCCGGCAACGCACATTTTTTATGGGTGTTGGCCTGATTGGTGCAATGCTAACAATGTGTCTAATTCTTTTTGGTCCGATACTACCACTTTGGGCTGTTTATTTATTGCACATTTGGTTTGGATTCTTTACTAGCGCAATGTTATTGTGTTTTACTTTAAATTCTGAAGAAACTTCCTCTGCAGTGCGCGCAACTACGTTAGCGTTTACCAACTGCGTTATCATGTTAGGTGGTGCCGGCTTGCAAGTTATATCCGGATTTTTTTTAGAATATACGTCACATAATTACAACATCAGCTTTATTCCATTAATCTGCTGTTACGTGCTTGCATTGGGTTGTTACGTGTTTATTGAAGAGCCTCCATGCAGATTTGCGGAGGATTAGCATAATCAGCCGTTCCTCACAACCTACCTAAATCTACCTATGGTACATTTCAGTAGTACGTGGCTCAAACAGTACTAGCCACGATTAACGTACGGGAATTTCGCCCCTAAATCTCAAAAGGCCAGTTGGCCTGCCAAAACAATGAGCTGAGTGTCATGCTTGGACTGTTGAAATTGTGCTGCAAGCACCGCTTGAAGATTTTTTCGCACGATCGCCCAGGAA
>DATIHV010000169.1:0-1520 GCA_035480295.1 Gammaproteobacteria bacterium | reverse complement strand
ATCGCCTATTTCGGGCAAACTATGGTTCGTAAGTTCTTTAGCAAGCGCCATGGCCATTTGCCGAGGGCGCGCCACTGATCGGCTACGACGCTTAGAAAGTAAATCAGCCACTTTAATTTTATAGTATTCAGCAACCGTTTTTTGGATATTTTCAATAGTAATAAGCTTATCTTGTAGTGCTAATAAATCACGCAATGCATCTTTTACAAAATCCATTGTAATAGGCTTACCCGTAAAATGGGCATTTGCAATAACACGCTTTAAAGCACCCTCTAATTCACGAACATTAGATCGAATGCGTTTTGCGACAAAAAATGCAACCTCATACGGCAATAGGATGTTAGATTGCTCAGCTTTACTCATTAAAATAGCTACGCGAGTTTCTAATTCTGGCGGCTCTACGGCAACAGTTAAACCCCAGCCAAAGCGTGATTTTAAGCGCTCTTCAACGCCGTTAATCTCTTTTGGATACCGATCACAAGTTAATATGACCTGTTGTTGGCCTTCAAGTAAGGCATTAAAGGTATGGAAAAACTCTTCTTGAGACCTATCTTTACCTGCGAAAAATTGAATATCATCTATTAAAAGTGCGTCAACCGTCCGGTAAAAGCGTTTAAAATCGTTCATCGCATTCGTTTGTAATGCCTTAACCATATCCGCAACAAATCGCTCGGAATGCAAATACAAAACCTTGGCATGGGGGTTATTTACCATGATTTGGTTACCAATGGCATGCAAAAGATGGGTTTTCCCCAACCCAACGCCACCATATAAAAATAAAGGGTTATAAGCTACTGCAGGATTTTCTGCCACTTGAATGGAAGCCGCTTTTGCCAGTTGGTTAGATTTGCCTTCGACAAAATTATCAAAGGTAAATTTAGGATTGGTATTACTATGATGATTGGGTAATTCTGGCGCTTGAGGAGCCGCCTTGGTGTTACGAGTCGCAACGGAAGGCGCGCCCGCGTGAGCCTGCTGCGTTGCTTTGCCAACATCTGTTTTACCCCCTGAACCGCTACTACTGCCACCTTTACTGCCTATTTCAAGAAAAATCGGGGGCGGAGGAGCAGGTGGATCACAATATTGGGCTACCAGCTCGGTAATGCGACTTAAAAAGCGCTCATTAATCCAATCAAGCACAAAACGATTAGGCGCAAACAAAACCAGTCTATCATCGGTATGCTCTACTTGTAGAGGTCTAATCCAGGTATTAAATTGCTGCGATGGAAATTCATCTTGCAAACAATCTAGACATTTTTCCCAAAGCGTCGCCACAGAGTGATCTCCCAACCTTGCCTCATATCCAAGCAATTAACAAAAAAGATAAAACGATTCGAACTCGTAACACTAACACATTTTGCCATCTAAGATAATAGGGCTTGTTTACAATTCGCTAGGCTGAGACCAAAATCCTTGATTTTCGAGGATCGCAGCACAGCATACGTTGTTGGTATGTGAGCAGGGAACCGCAGAAAATCGAGGATTTTGAGCCAGCATAGTAGAATTGTAAACAGCCCGTA
>DATIHV010000168.1:0-5952 GCA_035480295.1 Gammaproteobacteria bacterium | reverse complement strand
TGCTTTTCGTGCTCGTGTTCTTCATGTTCCTCATGTTCATGCTCTTCATGCTCATGCTCCTCGTGCTCTTCTTCCTCCCCCTCTTCTTCTAGCCCACGCAGAAATTCTTCAACTTCTTCCAGTTCTTCTTCCTCTTCTTCTAGGATCGTATCAGGCTTGGTTAAAGATGATCTCTTTAACAACGAAGTAAATTTTTCTATAGAAAGCTGCAATGTATCGCGTTGCTCCATATGCAGCTTCATCAGATCATATGTATATTCTATTGCCTCGTTTACCAAACCAGGTATGCGCTCATCCAATGGATTTGCAAATGAGTCTGGCAACAAGAGCTCTGCCTCATGAATAATAGCCGGATCGATTGGTGGTGCTGGAAACTCATTCATGCGCAATCCAAAATGCGCTAGTTTTGACAAGGAATGTGACAGTATTTGATTGATAGTGTAACCAACGCTATAGATTTCAGCACGGTTGCTGTACTTTACTTTCTTTTGATGGAAGTCATGCAGTACTATGGCAATTTCATGAATTTGCTCTTTGGCGATGCCACGCTTTTCGGCCTCAGAACCTAATTCACGCAAACGGCGTTGCAAATGATACACACGTATTGATTCGCGTAGCTCTGGCGCGAGGTAACGGTTGTATGAAATTGCAGGTAAGTCTGCCAATAAATATATGTAATCACCAAAAGGTTGCTTTTCAGCACGTACTTTGTTCTTGTCAGATAACACCACCCCCAGATCAACAGGTTCACAAGCGCGGCGTTTTTTATTGTACATGAACGTATATGGATTGATGTTGCCACACAAAATGTGCTTCTTGTGCATACGTTCTAGCTTTACGAGCAATCCAATGGTGATGTAGAGAAACTCTATTAGGGTGGATAACAATTCAGTATCATGCACATGGTGATGCTCAAGCAAGTCATGTTTTTCTTCGCGTTCTGCATGTGCTGCTGCAGCATGTTGATGGACATAGGAATGAAACCCTGCTAAAGCTGGGCGTTGATAGGGTTTTATTTTATGCAATATTTCATTGATTTCAGCAATGAGTTGCTGATCGTTATATAGATAAGAGCTGATTTTATATTCGTTAGCATCGATCTCCGGCACACCGCCGGTTTCGCTAAAATTCAGCAAATACCTAGCTAATTTAAAATTATATTCTTCCAATGTCATCATACTTCAAGTAAATTATTCCTTTATATATGACCAGCCCTGGCGCTTTAAGTTCAACATGCCAAAAAACAGTGTATGCAAGAACAGGCAAAAAATCGCATAAAAATTGTAAATAATCTGCCATTCGCGGAACTTTATCTTACATGCACCCTCTAAGAAGTTACTTGAAATATACTTAGGAGTTTTAAAATGAGTACTTTTAGAATCAAATCTGTTAACACGTACAAGCGTTGTACTCCTGTACAGTTAGCAGGCACAATCCGTCAATTACAGCGCCAATTCATCACTGCGAGCAAGACGCCAGATTGGAAAGTTGTAAGAGGCAAATCTGCTACACAACAATGTAATGCAATTTCTCGCGAAATCCGTAAAGTCGCAACAATTTTGCGTTCCAAAACTGTGCAGCAAATCAACATGAAAATCAGAGCACTTAAAACTCAGCAAGCTAAAAATCTTGGCGTTAGAACTTCTAGCCCTAAGGCTTCTAGCACAGCTGTTAAACGTTTGAAGGTTAAAATCCGTCAAATTAACAAGTGCAACCGTGTTTCTCCTTTGATTAAACTTTGCACCGGGGTTAAATTGTCTACTTTCAAAAACCCTGTTGTAAGAAATAAATCACGTAGAACCACAACTGCTACACGACGTCGTACAGGTACACGTAGCCGCAGAACAACTAGAGCTCGCAAGACTACTAGACGTTCTGGTGCTGCGCACATTTACAAACGTCAAGCAAGAAGTCTCAAGAAACAAGTACATCAATTAAAACGACGTAATTCTTTCATGAGACGTTTAGTGAATCAGTTCCGTAGAAAAGTTGCTACTTTAAAACGTTCTTACAGAGCTGCTCACGCTAAACCACGTTGGAAGGTATACCATGGAAAAGGAACATCTAATGTTGTACGTTTCAACCGTAGCACTACATACAGACAAGCGCAAAGACGCGCTAGCTAGTCTGTAGCCCCATGTCCCCGTCACGTGACACAATCGCGTGACGGGGATGCCTTTTTTAGGACTACGGTAATGTATTGATACAGGTTTTTGGCATGTATGCCACTGGAACATTATTGGCTTGACCTGTAGACTGGCCACATGTCCAGGTCACAACCCCTGCCGGAGTCTCGACAAGACCCAAGTACACAAAATCTGCTCCGCTAAGAATAACGCTGTCGTCCACCAACTTGGCGCCTAATAATAAGTATGTATTGCCGCCCGAGGTACCCTTAATTGCTACCAGCTTGGTGATGTTCTTCAAAGTCATTGTTTTTGATGCACTGGTACCACCCGGTGACCCTGTCAGCAGCCCAGCGGTATCGGTGCTAGAGAATAAAACATAGTAAGGATCTATAGTGCCATTGCGCGCGCGGTATTGCATCGCTAACGCTTGATAACTTTCTAATACATCCAGTGCCTCGCTCACCTTGGCACGTTCAAAATACCCGAGATATTCAGTATGACCTAATACTGCAATAGTACTAAGTATGGCTATGGCTACTAGTATCTCTAATAGGCTGAAGCCTGCTTTACTCTTCATTTAGTAGACCTCGCAAGTCACATACGATCGTTGTTCTAAGGGCGTTTAGCTCAGTTTTAAGGTGGTTTATTGTCTGTTGCGCTTGAAGAAGCTCAGCTTTATATTTACTCAGCTGCGACTCTGAGCTAGTTGAGTTGATATTTTGCAGGCGCCAGTTGTTTATGTAGCCTGGAAGACGTTGATCAAGCTCTTCTTCACTGCATAATTCGTGTATCAGCACCAATTGTTTAACGGAATTTTTAGTAATCAATTGACGTTCGGCGTACAATTGATCGCAAATGCTCACCACTAATTCCTGTAACGTGTTGAGAATTTCTGTAGGCATTCGTTACTCCGATAAAATTGTGTTAGGTGTGTACCTACATTGTAGTTAGTTACTCAAAACCTTTCCAGCACCATAGGCTGTAGGTCTGGCAAAAATATCGTAGGTCAAATGCTAGAAAAGCAAGGTTTTTTGTTGTTGTTAGTAAGAAAAAAGATTTGAGTTGACCATGCAATTAGTATATATTTTGCTCAGTCGCAGATCTGCGGTAACATAGGATATACACGCTCATGAGCATTAGCACAGCATCTACAGTCGTTAGTAAATCAGGTTGGGAAGGCGTAAAAATTAAGCAAGGATTGCTAATTCTTTCCCTGATCCTTGGTATATGGTTCACCCCTGCTCCAGCAGGATTATCTTTACAAGCGTGGCACCTATTTGCGATTTTCATAACGTCTATAGTTTGCATTGTGGTAAAGCCCCTACCAATGGGCGCAATCGCTATTCTCGGTATAACGGCATGTATCTTTACCAATACGCTTACAGTTGAACAAGCCCTTTCTTCATTCAACTCTAAAACCATCTGGTTAATTGTGACCGCATTCTTATTAGCACGTGGCTTTATCAAAACTGGTCTTGGATCACGTGTGGCGTACTATTTTGTATATTTTTTCGGTAAAAGCACATTGGGCTTAGGTTATGGTTTGATGTTTACTGAATTTCTATTATCACCATTTGTACCTAGCAATACTGCGCGTGGCGCGGGAATTATTTACCCGCTCACAACTTCACTTAGTAAAGAATTTAACAGTGATCCTAAAGATAATACGCATCGTCGCATGGGCAGCTTCTTAATTACCATTTGTTATCACACCAATCTCATTACCAGCACAATGTTTATTACAGCTTCCGCATGTAATCCGTTAATGGTAATTTTTGCGCAAGATTTTGGTGTAAATTTAACATGGCTATCATGGGCTAAAGCTACTATCGTGCCTGGATTAATTAGTCTTATTAGCTTACCGTTAATTATTTATTACGTTTACCCACCAGAAATTAAGAAAACACCGGGTGCAAAAGAATTTGCCAAAGAGCGTTTAAAAGCAATGGGCAAAATCTCTAAAAATGAAATATTCATGTTATCGACCTTTGGTCTGTTATTGATATTGTGGATGTTTGGTGAAACCTTACACGTAGATGCTACTAGCGCTGCATTCTTGGGTCTGGCACTACTTTTGGTCGGTGGCGTATTAAATTGGGATGATATCCTGAATGAAAAAAATGCTTGGGATACTTTTATCTGGTTAACCACGCTGCTGATGATGACAGGCTTCCTAGCTAAATTTGGCATGGTTGCTTGGTTTGGACAACACATGCAAAGTCTAGTTGCCGGATATTCATGGCCTGCAGCATTGGCAATCTTAATTATTGTGTTCTTCTATTCTCATTATTTCTTTGCCAGCTTAACTGCATTCATTAGTTCCTTGTATGTTGTGTTCACTTCAGTAGCAATTGCATCCGGCGCACCAGCCAACTTGGCGGTGTTGCTGTTTGCATTTATCGCAATTCTTAGCGCATGTACTACCCACTATGGCACGGGTACTGGACCTGTTTATTTCGGTACAAATTACATCAGCGTGTCACGCTGGTGGTCAGTTGGTGCGATTATGGGCCTTACCCACGTTATTGTATGGTGCGGGATTGGGCTCATGTGGTGGAAATTCATCGGCATGTGGTAAACAATTCTAATGCCAGCCAGAGATCAACGATTTCTGGCGCGGCATAGCGAATTGCTCCTTATATACTAAAATTACCGTAAGACCAATCACCATGGATAGTTATGCAATTAACAAAATTGCTGCTAGTATACGGAATTTTAGCTGTTTGTTGCTGCAACGCGCATGCAGCGAGTAGTAGTACATTAGCACGTGTGCAAGCACGCGGTTATCTAAAATGTGGCGTCAGTGAAGGTTTAGCTGGCTTTTCTGTTATTGATGATGACGGAACCTGGTCAGGATTTGATGTGGATATATGCCGCGCATTAGGTGCGGCGATATTTCATGATGACAAGCATGTGCGCTACATTCCATTAGCAGCAAATGATCGCTTCACAGCGCTGCAATCTGGTGAAATTGATATCTTATCCCGCAATACTACCTGGACTCTTACTCGCGATGTTGATTTGGGCATGGTTTTTACCACCATAGTATTTTACGATGGTCAAGGGTTTTTAGTACACAAAAAACTAGGTATAACCAAATTAGCACAATTAAATAACGTCACCATTTGTTGCAACAGCGGCACCACAACTGAATTAAACACTGCTGATTACTTTCAAGAGCACGATTTAAAGTATCAAATGATTACTTTTGCTAAAGATGCACAAGTTGTGGCTGCTTATGACTCTGGTCGTTGCGATGTCTATACAGCAGATCACTCAGCTCTAGCCGCGCAACGTCTGCGCATGAAAAATCCTGCAGATCACGTACTCTTAGATGAAACGATATCTAAAGAGCCGCTGGCTCCTGCGGTTCGTCAGGAAGATGCAATGTGGTTGGATGTTGTACGCTGGATTGTATTCGGCTTAATGAATGCTGAAGAAGAAGGCATCACGCGCGCCAACCTAAATGAACAATTGAAATCAAATAACGCGAATGTAAAGAGATTGTTAGGCACAGCCGAAGATTTAGGACATTACCTAGGCTTGAGCAGTGATTTTTTATTACAAGCTATTAAAGTTACTGGCAACTACGGCGAAATTTATGAACGCAATGTTGGTATAAACAGTCAACTAAAGTTACCGCGTGGCTTAAACAACCTCTGGAATAAGCAAGGCCTTATTTATGGTGCGCCGTATAGATGATCAATAATAAGCGAGCCTATTTAATACAATCTCTATTACTAGCTACAGTTGCGGTTTGTTGCTTTTATTTCTATTTAAATATCACCGATCATTTAATCCAAGATAACATTGCGTCTGGTTT
>DATIHV010000167.1:0-4779 GCA_035480295.1 Gammaproteobacteria bacterium | reverse complement strand
ATACTTTAAGTATGGCCTGTCACTAGTTTTGAACGGCTATGCTATGCTCGTATATATATATAGGAATCGCTGCTCTAGGGATTTAGTATGCTAACATTTTATCCGCCAATTAAACCTTACGCCGAACATAATTTAAAGGTTGATGATTTACATACCATATTTATTGAAGAATGCGGTGAGCCTACAGGTATTCCGGTTTTGTTTTTGCATGGTGGTCCGGGTGTAGGTTGTATTCCAGACAACAGACGCTTCTTTGATCCAACACGCTATCGCATAATTTTGTCTGATCAACGTGGATGTGGCCGTTCGACGCCACATATTTGTTTGATCAACAATACAACGCAAGATCTTGTAGCCGATATGGAAAAGATCCGTGAGTTTTTGAATGTGAAAAAGTGGATGTTATTTGGTGGATCGTGGGGCGCAACACTTGCGCTACTGTATGCACAGCAACATCCAAATAATGTGTTAGCAATGGTATTACGCGGTGTGTTCTTGGCGCGCAAACAAGAATTAGATTGGTTATTTAAACCAGGTGGAGCGTCCAAGTTTTTCCCAGATCATTGGCAAAAGTTTTTAGAAAACGTACCGGAAGATAGCCATGATAATTTAATCAAGGCTTATTACGATTTATTGCATGGCCAAGATGAAGTGCGGCATATGGCAGTAGCTAAAGCATGGGGTTTATGGGAAGCTGAGTGTTCGACGCTAGATGTGAATCCAGATATAGAAAAGCGTTTTACCAATGCGCATTTTGCACTAGGTGTTGCAGCAATAGAAACGCATTACTTCATAAATAATTGTTTCATCGAAGAAAATCAAATCTTAAATAACATGGCAAAGATATCGCACTTACCGGGCGTGGTTGTGCACGGACGTTATGATATGGTGTGTACTTTAGATAATTCTTATGCGCTAAGCGCGCTATGGCCCGAAGCAAAATTAGAGATAATTCGCCATGCCGGACATGCTGCAGCAGAGCCTGCGATTACAGATGCATTGATTTTAGCCACTAATGCATTAGCAGTTTAGTATATGTTCGGTTATGACGAGCTGCTGGAAGTTGCGGGTGATGCCAGACGCGTACGTTTTTTCTCAGCTGGGTTCTGCACTGCATCGTTGGCACTAGATCTATCCATATTAAGCAAATCACGTTTGGGCGAAAAAGCCTTAGTCCGCGCGTTGAGAAAAGCTTCTAGCATTGGCGCATTGCGATTTGCATCATTTGTTGCAAAGCGGTTTAGAAACGCATTAAAGTGCTGCCTTTTATTCGGAAATCCTGGCAATCTATATTCCTTAAAGAAAGTTATTTTAGCTGCAGTGTTCTGCAAAATCCATTCTGGTCTTTGCATGACTAAATCAAAATCACCATTTAAGAAGGCCATTTGCTCCATAACTCTGTGATGCTCAGCCGTTGCAACGAAAGGCATATCTGGCTTAGAATTAAACATAATGTCCCCACGCAATGTGATAATTATAAATTGCTGATGCTCTGTAGGCATGCGCGTCTTATCATTTAATCGTGTGGGCAAATCCATACAATCTGACGCGGAAAAAATAAAATAATTTCTTATGTTTTCCTTGTGATCAATGCAAATAGCAATTGTGGAAAAGTCCGGCAAGTAATTTTTTATATTACGTTTATTAATTCTAAACAAATTAATCATGACATTAATATCAGCAAAACCAAAAGTGGCATCATAAGTTGCTAAATCTTTAAAAACAGCCTTCAGTTTTATCATGCTCTGTTGTGCGGAAGGTGAATTCAAATCAAAGCCTGAATCGGCATTAAGCCAATTTCTACACCTGTTTCCATGTGTGCGCCAAGAGTCGTCATTTGTTTCAATTTCTGCTTGTGCTTCCTGTTCAATCTCTACTTCTGCAATTTGCTCGCTACCCGAATTGTCAAAGCATGAGAAAACTTGGTTAGGTGATAATGGTGCCAATGACGCAACAATGTCGTTACATTCCGTTCTAATGCGTGCTATCTCTCGCTTAATAAATGTTGTTATAAATGCTTGCAATGGTTTACTTTGCAAACGCAAGTGTTGAGAGCATGCCTCGAAATTAGCAACCTGCATATTAGCATATTCTGCTAGTAGATTAGCTGCAGAAACTAAGTTTTTAGGCTGTCCATAACTCACAAATAAGTCACTATTGCATGAAGAAAAGATAAATTCTTCAAAAATTGCCAAAATCGTATTATGATTAATTTCTTTGATCTGGGTCTTCTCAATCATTGTATCGACTAATAGATTGCGAATTGTTGCGGCAATCGTAGCATCAATTTGCCGTTTCGCTGCGACAAAATGTTCCTGCGCTAAATCTGCCAATAGATTTTGCTTACTATATTCAACAATTGCTCTAACATCAGGCAGTTGCGATTTTAACTCATTTGGCACAATAAACTCCAGCTTTTGAGCTACGCTTAAATTGCGCATACGCATTGCCGCCTGTTGTAAATCGCGCCAATTTACGCCCTGTTTGATAGTCAACAATGCAGTAGCATCATGCGGTAATGGTAGATCTACACCAAATGTGTGTTGTTGATCGTAAAACACAAACCATTGCTTAGGCGTGCATTTAAGCTCTCTTTGCAGGTATTGCAAATCACTAGATGCCAAATATTTGCGCTCAACGTTCGATGTATTACTAATTGCGCACAGTTTATTGTTTTGATCAAAAAATAATACATGCTTAATATTTGATTCATTGCCTAGAGCTTCTACCAACTTACGAGCTACGCTTTCATTTGGATAGTTTTTGAAGTATGCGGCCTGATCAATAATAGCGCTTATATTCGTGTTTGCGGTTACTTGTGCAAAAACATTTGGTAAATTGGTGTTTGCAACAAAGTGAACCTTAGCAGTATTCTTATAAATGTAACTTGCAACCTGACCCTCTAGCCCAATACTTAATTCAGTACGCGCCTTAAGAGTAGTCATAGTTCTATGATTAGCAATAGTACCGCTAAAAGCTTGACACGTATTCAACATACGCGCTAGAGTTTGAGCGTTAGAACTAAGACTCAGCGCGCTAATTTTATAATTGCGCAACACTATGTGCTCTAAAATATAAAATTTAAGTACTGTGCGCGACTTGCAAGAATCATGTAAGGTATGCAAAGTGTCTTCTGCATCAGTATTGATGGAATTCAATTGTACGTTTAAGCCGGTAATAGCAGCAAACTCTTGTTGCAGCTTAGCACATTCATTGCGAATAAATTGTGGTTCAGCTTCCGCTGCGCGCTGGCGCAAATATTTACTTTCAAAGTGCTTTAAAGTTGCTTTAAATAGATCAAACGAAATATCTGTTGCCAAGTGATATTGCGCGGTATAATTGATCGTTTCAATAAACGACGAAAATTCGGCTCTTTCAGATGGATAATTAGCTCCTCGATACGGTATAGCTATGCCATTAGAATCGGCTCTTACCCCGTATTCCTCGTTTAAATGTTTTGCCAAAGTGGTTTCTAATAAAGTGCTTAAATTTTGCCGTAGCACTGCTAGACGGTCTTTTATGGACTTATTACTGTTAGCTAAAAAATCAGGCAACTTGCATGCTGGATTAATTAGATAATTCTTAAGTTCTCCCTGCTGCAATAGAGAAAATGTTGCTAATTGATTGGCAAGAATATTTTGCAACACATGTTTAGCATCTGTAAATAAAGCATCAACTAAAGCATTGCGCAGTGCAGCATATATAGAAGGCGTCAGAACTTTATCTTCTTTAATATAAGCACTGATTACAAATTTAGTTTCTAAAAGATAAAAAAGTTGTAATAGATCTTGTGCTACGTTTGGATACACTTCCATAATATTGTATTTTTGACCAATGCAATAATTAAGCTCAGCCTTCACGTTAAATATTTGATCTGCCTCATCAATCGTTATATCGGCTTTAGTATGTAAAAGATGTAAAATTTTTGCCAGAAAGTGCACGTCAGGATTGCTATCCACGGTTTTATCAAAAATATATTCCATGAACTTTAACAGCAGTGATTGTATTGCTTCAGGTGTAGATAAAATATAATGGCGCCGCTTAATCGCATCCAGCCAGCTATAATATAAACTCTCAAAATAACCTGTCAGTAACTGTTTATTACGATCAAAGTCAAAACGTAACACTTTTTGATCAAATACTGATGAGGCTACTTCAAACAAATCTTGAAAGTTGGTGTTGTATAATTCGTGAGGCACAACAAGCACGGATAATCGCTTGCCATCGGCCTTCAAAAAGCCTAAATATGGAAGAAATAGTTTTGATTTACCACCACCCATCACAATTTTAAATAATTCATTGCTATATTTGCCGTTAACCTTGGTTGTAAGTGCGTCCATATAACGCATTTGTTCAGGACGGATCATTTTACGTTCGCGATATTCAAAAACAAGCAAACCAAAATGTTGACGCGGATCATAAGCACGATCTACGTTTAAGGCAGATCCTAACTCAATCAAACGCTGCTCTAACAGAAAAGTGTCATTGTTCGTATTGCTTACATTATCTATGAGCTCCAATAACAATTCGCAATGTTGCATTTTTGTTGCATGTAATAGAAATTCAAAAGTTAATTGCTGAACTTTATTGATTTCCGGCCCGGTTAATAAAGTACGATCTAAGTATTGCGCTGTATCACGATATAGAAACAAATTAATAATATCGCGCATAGTTAACACAGACTTTACGCGACCCATAATCAATTGCTGATTACGAACACTACTCTTATATGGTGTTATATTAACTAAATCTAGAATTTGCGCTTCAAGTTTAAATGTA
>DATIHV010000166.1:0-2741 GCA_035480295.1 Gammaproteobacteria bacterium | reverse complement strand
AAACGAGCACGATATACAACAAGAATTAGATCGCCGCAAACCAGGAATTTCGCGCAACACAAGTCAAAGACGCGAGACAGATACTGTACGCATTTTATCAGGCATATTTGAAGGTCAAACTACTGGCACTCCTATAAGTTTGCAAATCGATAACATTGATGCGCGACCGCAAGACTATGATCATTTGCGCGATCAATTTAGACCGGGACACGGTGATTACAGCTACCAAGCAAAATATGGCATTCGCGATCATCGCGGCGGCGGGAGGGCATCGGCACGTGAAACAGCAATGCGTGTCGCAGCGGGCGCGATCGCGAAAAAATATTTACGTGAAAAATGTACGACGGTTATTAAGGCATCTGTTACACAAATTGGTTCGCTACAAGTTAGTGATATTGAAGCATCTGAAGTTTATGCATTAATTGAAGATTTGCGCAACAAAGGAGATTCAGTCGGTGGCTTGATCGAAGTTGTGATACAAAACGTTGCGGCAGGTTTGGGCGAACCAGTATTTGATCGTTTAGACGCAGATTTAGCGCATGCATTTATGAGCATTAATGCGGTAAAAGGCGTTGAAATTGGCGCGGGATTTGCATGTGTTGCTGCAAAAGGATCTGAGTTTGTAGATTCAATTTTACCAGATCGTTTTGCTTCAAATAATGCTGGCGGCATCTTAGCTGGCATCTCAACTGGACAGGATATAGTCGCGCGTTTAGCTTTTAAGCCAGCAGCTAGCATAAGGATCCCAACCAAAAGTATAGACATTAATAGCAACCCAACTGAAATTAGTGTGCAAGGTAGACATGATCCATGCGTTGCGATTCGTGCGGTAGCAATTGTTGAAGCAATGGCTGCTATAGTACTATTAGATCACCTATTAAGGCATAGAGGGCAAAATGGATACGTTTTCGAAGATCATAGCAATACTATTTGCAGTGGGATTGATGTTTCTGTTATTTAGATACATAAAATCTAATCCTGAAAGTCTGTCATTAGCTAACTTAAATAAAAGTTTTTATACTATGGGGTTGATTGGTATAGGTTTAATTTTATTTATTGGAGTGGTTGTTTTTTTATTGAGACGTTAGCTATACGACGAGGGCGGTATGTTGCCGCCCTCTCATTGTTTACATGCGGCCCGCAAGAAAGTGCATTTGCATTTGTATAATCGCGTTATCTAAGTCACGCTCTAAAGTGAATGTAGTAGCTTCTTCTAATTTTTTTGTACCACATATTAAATCTTCATGTAATAATTCCATTATTTCTGTTTGCTTTTCACGTTTTGAGTTTACTTCGTATGACATATTTTTTTATTCCATTTGCAGACAAATTTCTAGTTATTCTGCCGTAGTTAATTTGAGCTGGATATGGTTAAATGTCTACAGATGCTGTAAGCTTTCTGCCATAGTGAATGGCTAGCGTTTTGAGCTAATGACAGGAAATGAATTATATGCAAATCTTTCTTTCTGTGTCTAGTGTTTTGATCGAATTTTACAAAAATAACAATTGGAAATATGCATGACTAATAAGCTGACAAAAAAATCAGAAAAAGCATTTGACCTAGCTGTGGTCGGTGCCACAGGGCTAGTGGGCGAGGCAATTTTAGAGATTTTGCAGGAGCGAAAGTTCCCGTGCAATAAAGTTTATGCCGTAGCTAGCCATAGGTCGGCAGGCGATACAGTGTTGTTTGGCAAAAAGAATCTTGAGGTGCTCGACTTGGCGAGCTTTGATTTTTCCAAGGTACAATTGGCATTTTTTTCAGCTGGTGGATCTGTGTCGGAAAAATACGTGCCGAAGGCAGCCCAAGCGGGGTGCGTAGTTATTGATAACACTGCCCAATTTCGTTATGAACCAGATGTTCCATTAGTAATTCCGGAAATAAATGGTGCACAAATTGCACAGTTTAAGAAACGCAACATAATTGCAAATCCGAATTGCTCTACCATTCAAATGCTAGTTGCACTTAAACCAATTTATGATGCCGTAGGGATTAAAAAGATCACTGTCGCTACTTATCAATCGGTTTCAGGAACAGGGCGCGCAGCTGTGTCTGAGCTCATTATGCAGACCGGAGTTCTTTTAAATGGCCAATCAGCAGCGCCGCAAGTTTATCCACAGACGATAGCATTTAACGTATTGCCACATATTGATGTGTTTATGGAAAATGGTTTTACTAAAGAAGAAATGAAAATGATTTGGGAAACGCACAAGATCTTAGGTGACGACAAGATAATTATCAATCCAACTACGGTGCGGGTGCCGGTAGTTTATGGTCATTCCGAAGCAATCACTGTGGAAACAACGCGTTCTTTAACCGCCGATCAGGCACGCGAATTGTTAGCCGGCGCTCCAGGCATAAAAGTTGTAGACAATCCACAACGTAAAAGCTATCCAACGCCACTCAAGGACGTAGTTGGCAAAGACGCGGTATTTGTAGGGCGCATCAGGAATGGCGTAAACGATGATCACACGCTTAATCTATGGGTTGTTGCGGACAATATTCGCAAGGGTGCGGCATTGAATGCGGTGCAAATTGCCGAAATTCTAACTGACAAGTATTTCTAGCATATAATATATTAGTAGCGACACATTATATAAGAGGACACCGTGCGTTTAGCCATAAACAGAGCTAAGTACCTAATATTGCTGCTATGTTTTGGCTTTGCTGCTGTTTGTTATGCCATTGGCTTAGGCGATTTAAAACTTTATTCCTATCTAGGTGAACCCCTATACGCTGAAAT
>DATIHV010000165.1:0-1810 GCA_035480295.1 Gammaproteobacteria bacterium | reverse complement strand
CATGCTTCATATTCCATAATAATTATTAAAAGAACGCATGGTATACAGCGTGAATGATAGAATGTCAATACGAAGGCTAGCGCAGCGTCAACACGCGCTTAAATAGCGTTTTTTGTAACAAACTCGCACTCAGACAAAAATAGCCCCGACTTGAGCTTAGCGCCCTATTCCAAGTCAGATCATTAAGCAACAATGCTTCAAACTGCATCGCCAGAGTGGTATAATGCGGCTTCATTATACAGAGATAATACTGTGCATAAACCCAGTGCAAAGGTCATAGTCGGCATGTCCGGCGGGGTTGATTCCTCCGTCGCCGCTATGCTTTTGCTAGAACAGGGCTATGAGGTTGAAGGCCTGTTTATGAAGAACTGGGAGGAAGACGATTCGGATACCCATTGCAGTGCTTCGCAAGACGTGGCTGATGCCCGTGGAATATGTGAGCGCCTGGGCATTAAGTTGCATACCGCCAACTTTGCCGCTGAATATTGGGACAATGTGTTCAGCAATTTCTTGACGGAATATAAGGCTGGCCGCACTCCAAACCCGGATATTTTATGCAATAGTGAAATCAAATTTAAAGCTTTTTTGGATTATGCCAAGCATTTAGGCGCGGATTACATTGCTACTGGGCATTATGCTGCACGCGTAGATAACGATGGCGTAGTGCAATTGGCCAAAGCGCAAGATTTAAACAAAGATCAAAGTTACTTTTTGTATGCATTAAATCAAGAGCAATTAAAATACGCTTTGTTTCCGTTAGCTACGATTGATAAGCCAACTGTGCGTAAACTCGCTGCACAGGCAGGTTATGCAAATCATGCTAAAAAAGACAGCACGGGCATTTGCTTTATTGGTGAACGTAAATTTAAACAATTTTTACAAACCTATTTACCTGCGCAACCAGGAAATATCGTTACCGATGCTGGCAAAGTAATAGGCCAACATGAAGGTTTAATGTATTACACACTTGGCCAACGCCAAGGCTTGGGCATTGGTGGTTTAGCCGAAGCAGCGAATGAACCATGGTTTGTATTAGACAAGAATTTACTGAATAATGAATTAATAGTTGGCCAAGGACAGGATCACCCTAAATTGTATGCACCAGGATTAAAAACCCAAGCAATCAATTGGATCCATGCGCTGCCAACACAAAAAGAATTTACGTGTACGGCAAAGATTAGATATCGTCAATCTGATCAAGCATGTACAGTTTATTATGATGCAGTAAACAACACAGCTAAAGTGCTTTTTGCACAACAACAACGTGCGATCACTCCCGGGCAATCTATAGTTTTTTATGCAAATGAAACCTGCCTAGGTGGTGGCATAATTGAGGAACGAATATGGAAGATATAAAACAAAGACAAAATCGAGCGTTAGCTTTGGGCGGGGTTGTACAAGCAGCGACTTTGGTAAAAAATTTGGCATGGAAAGGATCTGTTAACCAAGAAGAATTTGCCACTTGCATATATAGTATTTTTCAAACGCATGCTCCAACCGTGCCTGCAGTATATGGCGAAGGCAGAAAGGTCCTTACTGGTTTGCAAACTTTGAGCCATTTATTGGGAGAGGATAAAGCATCTAAAGATCCAGAAGTTGCACGTTACACTCTTTCTTTATTGCACTTAGAACGTTTATTGATTAAAAATCCTAAAATGTTAAATATCGTGCAACGTGGTGTTGATCGCGCCAAAGGCCAGGCTATTCACTTTTCTAATACCCACGAAAATGTTATTGCGAATTTAGCTGGGATATATGCTGACACTTTAAGTACATTTAAGTTTAGGATCCATGTCAACGGTGCAGACGG
>DATIHV010000164.1:0-11813 GCA_035480295.1 Gammaproteobacteria bacterium | reverse complement strand
AGATCATCTAGCATGTGGACCAAGCGGATATTTTCCCTTTTGGCTCGAAACGTCGCCGAAGTTGCACTTGCTTTCCTAGCGGCGGATAACTTCTTTACCTTCGTCGGAAGGGTATTTAGATCTGAACGACATACTAATTTTGTGAGCGTTGGGTATATCACCTTTTCGGGAACTGGGCTGTTTTCATTATTACGCGCTATTCCAGTGACCCTATATCAAGGCATCAGCTATGTGTTGACGGGGATTGGCCGTGCTGTATCAGCATATTGGCGCCCCAATAGGCAAGCAACTACAACTACACCGCTGGCTACAGCCCAGGCTACTACACCTCAGACTACAGCTGATACAATGACTGACGATGAGAGACGCCGAGCCGCCAACGCACGGCGCCGTGCGATGCAAAACGTGCAACGCCAGCAACGCGATTTCGCCCAAACAACACAAACCACACAACCAGCAAGTAAGACATTTGTGCGCCGTAATGCGGATAAGTTTGTGCATTGGTTGCATAGCAAGTTTGAAAATACTTGGACCAGATTTTTCCCGCAACCTGACGTAGGTCCTTTTGAGACTGCATTAGATTTTGCAATTCAAACTAGAGATTTCAGCATTTTTTGGGATTATTTAGAGCAAAGTGCAGATACTTACGACAGAAATGCGCGCTTCGCCATTATAGATTGGAGGCAACATTTAATCGAGCAGGTAAATAACAATAGATTTACGAGTGATAACTATTGGCATGGGATTAACAGTGAACAACTGAATGCTGCCGCAGATACACACCCTTGGTTATGTAGTGCAATATCTGGTGAGTTAATGCGTGTGCCAGTTTTTTTAACACATGGCAACGGTTTTCATAAAACCTCTTTTGATCTGTTTGAATTGTTGAAGCATATAATAGAAAATGGTGCTACAAATCCAGTGTCAAGAGATCATATTCGCGTATTAAATGATATTAAGTTTGACCACGATAAATATCGCCGTTTAGAGAATTTAAAAGCAAGTCTACGTGCTGGTGTACACGCAGAGCCCGAAAATCGATTTGATGAAGTAATGCAACGTGCACTCACCGAAAATGATTTTGATGCAGTTTTACGATTCCTGCGTGAGAATGCTCTCAATCCAAGCGGCTGGAATGAAGAGCTAACCTACGAGCTTGCACATAGCAAATACAATTCGCGCAACCCGCAAAATATTTGGTCTGAACAATTAACACCTGAGCAACGTGCTGGTGTAGAAGAGCAAAATACCGAACTATGTTGTGCACATATTGCACATGCCTTGATGTGCGTGCCGGTGTATTTAGAAAAAGAAAATGGCAGAACATATTTGGACTTGTGCAGTCTGTTGGAGCATATGAAGCGTAATTGGACGAATCCAGAAACACGTGTGCGAATTGCGTCGTTAGAAGCTATTAAATTTGATCGTGATTTATATGAACAAATGCCTAAGTATGTAGCTACTGCAAAGGCATGGCACGATGCTAAAGTAGCGCATAACCCGCAACAATTTATTGATTTCTTACATGCCAATAATCCACAAGTAACAGTTGTTGAATCTCGCAGTAGACCAGATATCTATGGACAAAGCGAAGTTATGGTCAGTTTACGCTTTAACATGTGGTGGCCAGGATTAACTGAGGCTGTGACAAAAATACGCAGCAACGAAGATAATTTTTGGCCCGCAAATGCGCCTGCGCCGGCGCGAGATTTTATTTGTCCAATTTCCAGCAAAGTAATGCGTAATCCGGTTTCTATAATGATTGGCGGAACAAAGCAATATTTTGATTTGCAGCCGTTATTGTTGTGGTTCTCGGGCAGTGCGCAAATACCAGGCACAAGTGAATATCTTGTCACACTCAATCAAATAAAATACGAACCAGAGTTAAAAGAACGAATTACGCAAGCAATACAGCAGGTTAATCCCGCCGTTATGCCAATAGCTCCTGCTTTTCAAACTGCAATTGCAGCCAACCCAGGATTTGCTGTTATGCCACCACCTTCCGCGCCTGTTATGCCTAATGGTCATAACGTGCAATATATTCCGCAACAATGAGTTATAAAAATGCCATTTTATAGAAACACATATCGCCGCCGCAGCATTCCGGAAATAGCGTTCGACACTTTGGTTGACGTTGTGGCTATCACAGCAGATGTTCTGGAAGCTCTGCTCAAAACCGTGGTTGGTATTGCAATTCACTTGCCAATGATAATGCTGGAATTGCTCTCATTTGGGTTCTTGCTGACTAAAGAAGTTATCGCTGCGTTAGCATATGTTGCAGGCGGCGTTTTATTGTACGTGATGTATGCGGCGGATTTTGCACTAAATATAATAAACAAGCCGGTTCTTAAATTCGCTTTGAATGTTAAGAACTTCTTAGGTAGATATGGAGTAATCCCAGCGATTTTAGGGGAAGTAATAGCAGGCGTCACATTAGCAGGTTGGTATTTAGCTTTAGGAGCGTCTCTTTCGTTGGGAAGCGTATATGCTCTTGCACCGACATTTCTCAGCGCAAGTGCAGCAATAAATTTTGCAGGCCTTGCAGTTTCGTTGTCGCTTACGACTTTTTTCTGGGGTATTTCAGCCGCCCAGCTCAATTATAATATTGATAGTTTAACTTTAAATCGTGAGGTGCTAGCACGTCCTGGCCCTGTAGAAATAGTTACGCGTGGAACGGTATATGCGACCAGCATAGCATTAGATTTCAGTATAAAATCTATTTATTTAACCATGCACTACGCCAGTGAAGCTTTTAGATTCTTTAAATCGCAAATGCCGCGGGGGAGAAGATTTGAGGCGCGTACCACGCCAGTAACATTGTTTGGACCGCCACTTCTTTGGCAGCATCCTAGAACGGTGGCAAATTTCAACGGTCTGGCTCCGCTACTTGGACGACGAGATCCAATTATCCTGGCACCGAACAGAAACGCTGTTATTCCCACTGCTGCTCTGACGCCAGGGACATTTAATCGTTTCAGCCGAGAGGTGCAACAAGCGATTGATGCTGATAATTTCAGCGCTGTAATGAACTATTGTAACCATGGTGGGGACGAAGAGTGGTGGATAAGTTTAAATGATCAGAAAAGACGCGAGCTAGAAACCAGTAAGTTTAATGCTGCTGTATTTTGGTCGGGTCTTGCTCCGCACCAGCGCACCACGTTGCAACGTGAGCATCCTGAATTTTTCTCTTACAATGATGAATTGATGTGCGTGCCGTTCTATTTGGAAAAGCGGGGTGGTAGAACATACATTGATGCTACAAAATTAATTTTACATCTTGATAATAATGATCATACCAATCCAGAAACAAGACAGCCGATTGCAACTCAGCGCGATATTAAGTTTGATAAAGAAAGATATTTAGCAATTAAAGCTGCGAAACAGCGATTACTCGGTGCAGCGCCTGCGCTAGAAAATGAATATGAGACGCTGATAGATCGAGCGATTACCAATAACGATTTTGCACCTGTTAAAACTTTCTTATTAGAGCGTGGCGGACAGGAGCCTGAGTGGTCGACTAAATTTGTGAACTGGGGGCCGGCATTAAAGGATTTAGTCTTTAACAGTAAATATTCTACGTCTTCTTATTGGGATGAGCATATCAGTCCTGAATTACGTGAGGTTTTAGAACTAGCGAATCCTGAATTATGTTGCGGGATCGACTTGGGTTTATTGATCGTACCCATCAATTGGGAAAAGGCGGAAGGCGCGCCTGCATATTTTAGTTTTGGAGGATTGCTCGAGTACCTACAAACAAACGATAGGCATCCAGAGACACGCGTTCGTCTTGAATCATATGATAAAATTAAGTTTGATCAGGTTATCTATCAGAGAATTATCAAGATAATTGCTGCTACTAAAGCTTGGCATAGTGCCACTACCACAAATAATATGCCTTCGTTGTTAGAGTATTTACACGCCAATTTTGCGGAAAAGATCCGCCATGCAGACGCTAACACCGATTGTTTTGACGTGAATTGGGTCCCAAAGCTCCAAGAAACCACTACTAAAATTACGAATAATACCGATGATTTCTTCCCAGGAACTATGGACGCTACAGAACGCACTAGATTTACTACGAATAATCCGACTATATGTTGCGGAATAACAAAGCAAGTAATGCGTCATCCGGTATATATAACGCATGGGGAGGAACGGCTAAATTTTGACTTGATGCCTTTATTAAATGCGTTACGAAAAAGCAATAAATTGCCTGGAACCGAGATTGTTCTTACCTCGTTAAATCAGGTTGTTTATGATGCAGACCTGAAAGCGCAGATCACCGCAGCACTAAATCTACCCAATGCTACTCCAGTTTTCACGCGGTTACGGCGCGATTCTAGAGTAGCCGTTACCGATCAAACGCAGGACGTACCAGTGGCTCAAATAGCGCAGACAACAACTAATAATCCGTCCGGGCACAGAAATACAACTCGTTTTCGAAGTGGCTGTATATTAAGTTAATTTCTACTTATCTCGCCGTGACCAATATACCCCTTGCGATGTGTAAACTTTTACTTTAATATGGCCGCTGTGCTGGCGTAGCTCAGTTGGTAGAGCAGCTGACTTGTAATCAGCAGGTCGTTGGTTCAAGGCCGACCGCCAGCTTCCCGTTTTTTCCCTGTTTTACATGATTTTGCCCAGTAGTCCTCTTGCGTTGGTAAGAGGATGTAAGGCATAATGTTGCTTCCGTAGATGGACCACGGTCGGGCAGGGCAAGATTGCGCTTTGGAGGGGTGCCCGAGTGGTTAAAGGGGGCAGACTGTAAATCTGTTGCTTCGGCTACGTAGGTTCGAATCCTACCCCCTCCACCATTGAGGCGGGTGTAGTTCAATGGTAGAACTTCAGCCTTCCAAGCTGATAGCGTGGGTTCGATTCCCATCACCCGCTCCATAAGCTGTGGGACATGATGCTGGGCGTAGCCAAAGGCATCAGAGCGAGGCAAAAAATTTTTTTAAGCCGGAGTTTTACATAGAAGTAAATGACGGGTTAAAAAAATTTTTTAACAAAGCTATGATGGCTTTGGGTACGTCCAAGCCCACATAGCTCAGTGGTAGAGCACTTCCTTGGTAAGGAAGAGGTCACCGGTTCAATACCGGTTGTGGGCTCCAGAAAATTTAGAGTAAATGAGGATTTATATAAGTGGCAAAAGCTAAGTTTGAACGCGATTTACCGCATATTAACGTAGGTACCATTGGACACGTAGACCATGGTAAAACAACTTTAACTGCGGCGTTAACCAAAGTGTTAGCGAAGAAGTATGGTGGCGAATTTAAAGCATACGATCAAATCGATGCTGCACCGGAAGAAAGAGCGCGCGGTATTACTATTGCAACAGCGCACGTTGAATATCGTTCAGCGAAGAGACACTACGCACACGTAGACTGTCCAGGCCACGCGGATTATGTGAAGAACATGATCACAGGTGCTGCACAGATGGACGGCGCGATATTAGTAGTATCAGCAGCAGACGGTCCGATGCCACAAACTAGAGAGCACATTCTGTTGGCCCGCCAAGTAGGTGTACCTTATATAGTAGTGTTCTTGAACAAAGCGGACATGGTTGATGATGCGGAATTATTAGAATTAGTAGAAATGGAAGTCCGTGAATTATTAAGCAGCTATGATTTTCCTGGGGATGATATTCCAATCGTTACAGGTTCAGCGCTGAAAGCATTAGAAGGCGATGCTGGCAAATTAGGTGAAGAAGCGATATTAAAATTGGTAGAAGCGATGGACGATTACTTCCCAATTCCAACTCGTGAAACCGACAAGCCATTTTTGATGCCGATTGAAGACGTATTTACAATTTCAGGTCGTGGTACTGTAGTAACTGGGCGTATTGAGCGCGGTATTGTGAAAGTAAACGATGAAATTGAAATTGTGGGCATAACTCCAACGACTAAGACTACATGTACTGGCGTTGAGATGTTCCGTAAATTATTAGATGAAGGCCGTGCTGGCGATAACGTTGGCGTGTTACTACGTGGTACGAAGCGTGAAGAAGTACAACGTGGACAGGTGTTGGCAAAGACTGGTTCTATTACGCCACACACAACGTTTGAAGCAGAAGTATACATATTATCGAAGGAAGAAGGTGGAAGACACACTCCATTCTTCAGCGAATACCGTCCACAGTTCTACTTTAGAACAACCGACGTAACAGGAGCTGTAACATTACCATCCGGTGTTGAAATGGTAATGCCTGGAGATAATGTGAAGTTGCAAGTTAAATTGATAGCGCCGATTGCGATGGAAGAAGGCTTGCGTTTTGCGATTCGTGAAGGTGGCCGTACCGTAGGTGCGGGTGTTGTCGCGAAGATTATAGAGTAATTGATTAGTCGAGAATTTAGGCCAGTAGCTCAATTGGTAGAGTGGCGGTCTCCAAAACCGCAGGTTGGGGGTTCGAGACCCTCCTGGCCTGCCACTTTGTAGGTTGGTGATAACTATGGTTGTAAACATGGATAGCCAGAATCCTAAACTTGAAGCAACGCTGTTAGGCGTTGCTGTCATTTTGTTTACTTTTGGTATGGTTGGACAGTATTTTATGACTGCGCAGCCATTGTTGTATCGTTTTGTAGGGTTTTTGTTAACCGCTGGCCTGACTGTTGGCATTATCTCACGCACTAGTTTTGGTCGTAGAGCGTGGGCATTTTGGCAAGATTCAGTGGTTGAATTACGTAAAGTAGTTTGGCCTACAAAGCAAGAAACTATACATTCAACTGTAGCAGTGTTGGCAATGGTATTTGTAATGGGATTAGTATTGTGGTCGATAGACGCGATTCTTGTGCGATTAGTAGCCTGGATAGTAAGGCAGGGGGCAGCTTAGAAATGACGATGCGATGGTATGTAATACATACCTATCCAGGTTCTGAGTCGCAGGTTAGAGAGTATTTACTTAACCGCATTAAGATTGCCGGTGTTGAAAGCTTTTTTGGCGACATTATGGTTCCTACTGAAGAAGTAGTAGAAATCCGTGCCGGACAAAGACGCAAGAGTGAACGTAAATTCTTTCCTGGTTACGTATTAGTACAAATGGAAATGAATGATGAGATTTGGCATTTGGTGCGATCCACACCTAGAGTTCTAGGTTTTATTGGTGGTACTTCAGATCGTCCAACACCTATCTCTGATAAAGAAGCGGACAATATATTACAACGCATTCAAGAAGGTGCGGATAAGCCAAAACCGAAAGTACTATTCGAACCTGGCGAAGTTATACGTGTTACAGACGGACCATTTGCTGATTTTAATGGTGTTGTTGAAGAAGTTAACTATGACAAACACCGTATGCGTGTAGCAGTTTTGATTTTTGGACGCTCTACTCCTGTTGACTTGGATTTTAGTCAAGTGGAAAAGGGCTAATAATTCCTGCGTAGCTCGATAGCCTAACGCTACGGGTGACGCGGGTAGGTAAAGTTACGGGTTTTTATGTTTACTCAGCGGCTTTTTTTGCAGGGATGCAAAAATAAGCCTACAGGGATGTACTCGCCGCGGCCGCTGAGGAAATATAAAAACCTGTAACTTGATTGAAGTGCGAAAAAACGGGGAGCTTAACGGCGTTTGAACCCAGAGGTAGTGAAACATGGCTAAGAAAACAATAGAAGCATATATAAAGCTGCAGATCCCTGCAGGCGCTGCTAACCCTAGTCCACCAGTTGGTCCAGCTTTAGGACAACGCGGTGTGAACATAATGGAATTTTGTAAAGCATTTAATGCAAAAACACAAGATCTTCCAGGCATAGAAAAAGGCACCAAGTTGCCAGTAGTAATTGCGGTTTATTCTGACCGTAGCTTTACATTTGAAATTAAGAGTCCTCCAGCATCAACGTTATTAATTAAAGCACTGAAGATTGCTAAAGGTAGTGGTGTGCCAAATAAAGATAAAGTAGGCACTGTAACACGCGCGCAATTAGAAGAAATTGTCAAAATGAAAACGAATGATCTTACAGCAGCAAGTATTGATGCAGCGGTACGTACTATTGCTGGTACTGCACGCAGCATGGGTATTGATGTAGAGGGAGCAAAATAATGACACAAGTAACTAAAAAGCGTAAAGCGATATTAGAAAAAATTACAGTTGGCAAAATTTATAGTTTTGCTGAAGCAGTTGCATTATTACAAAGCTTGCCACCTGCAAAGTTTGCTGAAAGTGTTGATATAGCTGTAAATTTGGGAATTGATTCACGTAAATCAGATCAAACTGTGCGTGGTTCAACTGTATTGCCACATGGTACTGGTAAAACAGTGCGCGTTGCAGTATTTACCCAAGGCGCAAATGCTAAAGCAGCTACTGATGCTGGAGCAGATATTGTTGGTATGGACGATTTAGCAGAAAGCATCAAAGCCGGTAATATGGATTTTGATGTGGTAATTGCAAGTCCAGATGCGATGGGTGTAGTTGGCCGTTTAGGACAAGTATTAGGCCCACGCGGTTTAATGCCGAATCCTAAAGTAGGTACTGTTACTCCTGATGTTGCTACTGCAGTTAAGAATGCAAAAGGCGGTCAGGTTCGCTACAGAGCAGATAAAAACGGTATCGTACATTGCACAATTGGCAAAATTAATTTTACTGCTAATGCATTAGAAGGCAACTTCGCAGCATTATTAGCAGATTTGAAGAAGGCAAAACCTAGCAACTCTAAAGGTATCTATATGAAGAAGGCAACATTGTCTACGACTATGGGTCCTGGTGTTACTGTAGATTTGTCTTCATTAGCAGTTTAGTCTCGTTCTAGAGACTATTGATGGCGGCACGAAATTTGTTGTGCCGTCGAAGACCGTAGGCGAGTTTATGCTATGCGTAAACTCTTAATATTTAGCCTACGCAGACGGGTAAGATGTATTTTACATCTTACATTTGGCAATAACTTTTTTAGAGGTATAGCACAATGACGCTAAAACTCAATGATAAAAAAGAGATTGTCGCAATCGTAGCGGAAGTTGCTTCACAAGCAGTATCTGTTGTGGCTGCGGATTATCGCGGGTTAACAGCGGCAGAAATGACCACGCTGCGTGCCAACGCACGTCAAGCGCAAGTTAACTTGAAAATAGTTCGTAACACACTGGCTCGTATAGCGCTGAAGGGAACGGAATTTGAATGCATTAATAATGCACTCACTGGTCCAATCATTTTAGCGTTTACTAATGATGAGCCGGGTGCTTCAGCACGCTTGATGCGGGACTTTGCTAAAGAGCATGAGAAATTAGAAGTAAAAGCCATCTCTTTAGGTGGGCAAGTATACGACAAGAGTCAATTAGACTTCGTCGCTAAATTGCCAACTAAGAGTGAAGCTATCGCAAGGTTGTTGTCTGTAATGCAAGCACCAATTAGTAAATTGGTACGCACTCTGGCAGAACCACAAGCGAAACTTGTAAGAACTTTAGCCGCGATTCGCGATACTAAACAATAATTTTTATTTGGGAGAAATATAATGGCCGTATCAAAAGAAGAAATTTTAGATGCTGTAGCGCAAATGAGCGTAATGGACGTTGTAGCACTAATCGAATCAATGGAAAAGAAGTTTAACGTAACAGCTGCTGCTGTTGCCGTTGCAGCGCCAGCTGCAGCTGCTGCAGGTGGTGGCGCCGCTGCTGCTGAAGAACAAACTGAATTCAAAGTTGTTTTAGCAGCCTTTGGTGAAAACAAAGTAGGCGTTATTAAAGCTGTTCGTACCATTACAGGCTTAGGATTGAAAGAAGCAAAAGATTTAGTAGAAAGCGCACCAGCTCCTATTAAAGAAGGTGTTTCTAAAGCGGATGCAGCTGAATTCAAGAAACAACTTGAAGAAGCAGGTGCTACCGTTGAAATCAAGTAAGAGTCCTATTGTTGTAGTGTAATGGTTACCTCATGGCGGTGTATTCATCGCCATGAGGTGCTTTTTTGTTAAATTAAGTTTATTCAATTAAACAGGCTCGAAGCAAAGAGGATCCACAATGGCAATAGCTGCTAGTACCGACGCTCACAAGTTGTCGTTTACAGAAAAAAAACGTATACGTGCTGATTATGGGAAGAGAATTGAAACTTTAGCAGTTCCCCCGTTACTCAGTATTCAGTTGGATTCGTACAAAGCATTTCTGCAACCAGATACCGCAGATGATGCACGTTTGGATGCTGGACTGCAAAACGCGTTTACATCTGTGTTTCCTATTGTCAGTTATTCGGGCAACGCGGTATTAGAATATGTAAGTTACCATTTAGGCATACCAACGTTTGATGTTAAAGAATGTCAAATTCGTGGTTTAACGTATGCTGCCCCACTACGTGTGAAAGTGCGTTTAGTAATTTATGATAAAGATGCACCAGCTGGATCTAAAGTTGTTAAAGACGTTCGTGAACAAGAAGTGTACATGGGTGAACTCCCATTAATGACCAAGAACGGTACGTTTGTGATCAATGGTACCGAGCGTGTTGTTGTATCGCAATTACATCGTTCTCCTGGTGTGTTCTTTGAACATGATAAAGGCAAAACACATGCCTCAGGTAAATTATTATACGCAGCGCGTATTATTCCTTATCGTGGTTCATGGCTAGATGTTGAATTCGATCCTAAAGATTGTATTTTTGTGCGTATTGATAGACGCCGTAAATTACCTTCTACTGTATTATTACGTGCTTTGGGATACAGCACAGAAGATATCCTAAACTTATTCTTTGCTGCGAACACATTCCATTTTAAAGAAAATGGCAAGATTGTATTGGAATTAGTTCCTGAAAGATTACGCGGTGAAACCGCAATTGCTGATATTAAATTACCTGATGGCACTACATTAGTAGAAAATGGCCGCAGAATAACTGCGCGTCACATCCGTCAAATGGTTGATGCTAAATTAAAAGAATTAGATGTTAAAACTGAATATTTAATTGGTAAAACTATTGCGCATGACATCGTCGACAAAGAAAGCGGCGAAGTAATTGTTGAAGCAAATGCTGAAATTACACCTGAAGTGCTTGAGACAATGCGCAAAGCAAACATAACTACGATTCGCACTATATACACAAATAATTTAGATCAAGGTCCATATATTTCTGACACATTACGTGTTGATGCGACTAAGACTAGATTAGAAGCATTAGTAGAAATTTATCGCATGATGCGCCCGGGCGAACCGCCAACTAAGGAATCTGCAGAGCAGTTATTCCAAAACTTATTTTTTGCACCAGAACGATATGATTTATCTGCCGTTGGTCGCATGAAATTTAATCGTCGTGTTGGTCGCAACGAAGTAGAAGGTCCTGGTGTCTTAACTAATGATGACATCATTGCTGTATTTAGGACTTTGATCGACATACGTGATGGTCGCGGTGAAATCGATGATATCGATCACTTGGGTAACCGTCGTGTACGTAGCGTTGGTGAAATGGTTGAAAACCAATTTAGAGTTGGTTTAGTACGTGTTGAACGTGCTGCAAAAGAACGTTTAAGCTTAGCGGAATCTGAATCATTAATGCCGCAAGATTTAATTAATGCTAAGCCTGTTTCTGCAACGATTAAAGAGTTTTTCGGTTCTAGCCAATTATCGCAGTTTATGGATCAAAACAATCCATTATCTGAAGTAACACATAAGCGTCGCGTTTCAGCACTAGGCCCTGGTGGTTTAACTCGCGAACGCGCTGGCTTTGAAGTGCGTGACGTACATATCACTCACTACGGCCGAGTATGTCCGATTGAAACTCCTGAAGGACCAAATATTGGTTTGATCAACTCTTTAGCTGTTTATGCGCGCACAAATAAATACGGTTTCTTAGAAAGCCCATATCGCAAAGTTGTGAATGGTAAATTGACTGATGAAGTAGAATTTTTATCAGCAAT